>JBFHGY010000001.1:0-32378 GCA_041582905.1 Crocinitomicaceae bacterium
GAATCCCTTCCTCTCTGCAAAAAAGGTTTGACCGTAAGGTTGAACCTTTTTTTGTTTAGAGAGGAGTGGATGAGAACCTGTTCGAACCGAAACGAAGTGCATCGCACCCCACTTGGGATCACGGAGCGCAGCGGAGTGAATCCCTCACTTGTTTATGCTAGAAGCTCGCTTCAGGTTTGATCCATGAAAAAAGACAATACCCCACCGCAGGTGGTTTGGCTTTTGGTTGCATCGCTCCCCGTTTGGGATCACGCAGCGCAGTGAATGCCTTTCATTGTCTTAATGGATACGCGCTTTAAATCCTGATTCGCATGTTATTAAGAAACAGTTAACTAGGAATTCAACATTCTTGTTCAAGTTGTAGAGTAAAATAGCCACTCTTCAGGAAATTTATTCTTTCTTTAAAGTATTCTATGAAAACGCTTTGGCACATTTTGGGTTTTTTAATACTAGTTTCCTTTCTATTTACGAATAACGGATTAACTACTTATAAGAACACGTGTCCAATGTCGGGACAGGTAACGTATGAGTATTTTTTCAATACTTGTTGTTGTTCTGGTGAATCTGGAAGCGGATGTTGCGAAACAACTGTAAACCATATTCAATTTGTTCCAGATGGATATTTTTCAGCAGATAATGTTGATTTGACTTTGTCGTATACTCAAGACATCATTCCGATTGTCGAGAATCTATTTAAGAGTGAAATTGTCTTTTATGATGAGAGAGAAAAGGATAAGGACTATCCTCCTCCGAACTTTTCACATGGGCGACAGCTACTTGTTGAACTCGAGACTTTCTTAATTTAGAAATTGTTTTTTTTGATCAAGCCAATTAACAATATAAAAATGAAGAAATGAAAAAACTATACATATTCGTTGCCATTCTGACTGTGTCGCTGGCAACACAAGCACAAGACTTTAGCTATCCATTAGGACAACATTTAGTGGAAACGGTAACAGATGAAAATTTTGAAGGTTTTCGGATCGATATCAATACACCAGCTCCAGAAGCAATCACATATGACTGGGAATTAGTAAGTAATAGCTTCCCAGCTGCATGGAGTTACTCACTTTGTGATTACGGTGGATGCGCAGTTGGAATTCCATCGTCGGGTTCAATGACACCAATTACTTTATCAGATGCTCAGAACGGTGTTATTGGTTGGTTTAAAATTCAATTAACGACCGGACCGAACTCGGGTAATGGAGAGGTTAAAATCTACGTACATGATGCGTCGGACTACAATCGTGGTGACACTGTGTCTTGGAACATTACTTATGATGCTTCAACGGCTTCACTCACAGTTCATACGAATGATCAATTTAATATGTACCCGAATCCAGCTAACGATCAGGTTACTATTGATGGCTTCGCTGCTCATAAGGGTGAAATGTACAATAGTCTCGGTCAGAAAGTCTCCTTGGAGAATAGCAATCAGGATGTATTAGATGTTTCCTCCCTACCTTCAGGAGTGTACTTAGTTCAACTTTCCACAGAAAAGGGTATTCGAACGAAGCGACTTATTATCCGATAGATATGTACAGATGTAGCCTTTTGAGGGTTGCGTTGTTTGCGATTGGGTTTATTTGTGTAAGTTCATCTTATGCTAATGTCGTGTCCGATACTATTTACTTGAATAGAGGAACAATGTTAGCTGTTGATAGCACAAGTATTCCCTACTTCGCTTTTAACAGTAGCTCGACTTTTGACAAAGAAAATGAACGCATTTTTCTTGATGTAGGTGATACCATGCAGCTGCTCGTTGTTAATACGGATAGTTTAGCGCATGGATTTGATATTAAATATTACTCAGGGATAAATACGGCTATTCCAGCATACGATTCCGCTCACGTTTTATTTGTATTTCAGGAGGAGGGCGCTCATATTTTTTACGACCCAACCCAATCTGAAGCCTATAGATATATGGGAGCTGGAGGCATGATTATTTGTCGAACTCCGAATCCGGATATTCATCGGTTCTTTTGGAACATGAAAGATCATCAGGTAGCATACAATGAACTGTTGAATCAAGGTGGTTTAGTGGATTGGAGTCAATATTATCCCGACTATTTTACAATTAATGGAAATAGTAATCCCTATATTAATCAAGATACTGCAGCACGTATAACAGGAAGTGTGGGAGATACGATCTATGTATACATGGTAAATACTGGACAGTCAGTTCATTCGATCCATTTGCACGGTTATCACGGGGAAATAATACAATCAAGTAAATTTCCTTTTCATCAAGGAAGAAGCAAGGACACGGTTCCAGTGTACAGCATGGAAGTCGTAATTCTCAGAATTGTACCCGATCAACCAGGTGAATATCCCGTTCACGATCATAACCTCGTAGCGGTTAGTGGTGGTAATATATATCCGAATGGAATGTTTTTAACCATGGTAATAAATTGATTATGAAGACACTATTAATATTGATTTGTTCGTTTGGTTTCGCATTAGATGCTTGTTCGCAACAAGACCTTGACTTTTTATTGATAGCGAGAAACACGGGAGAAAAGATAATTGCAAGCGATGACACGATTAGAGTGTTTGGTTTTGCGCAATCACTGGGAGAGCACCCCAGCATTCCAGGACCAACTTTAGAAATGAACGAAGGAGATTCCGTCCATATTGATCTATGGAATGTCTCTCAAGGTGCCCCGCATACAATCCACTTGCACGGTCTCGACGTCGACCAGCAAAATGATGGTGTTCCGCACCTTTCATTCGATGTACATCACATGGATCATGGCTATTACCACTTCAAAGCTCCACATGCAGGTACATATTTGTATCATTGTCACGTAGCTTCAACGATTCATGTTCAAGCAGGAATGTATGGATTAATAATCATAAGACCACCAAATGGCGGAAATACGACATGGGACGGAGGTCATGCATACACGAATGAACACACGTTCTTTTTATCAGAAATAGATACATCATGGCATACGGATTCAGTTTTGCTTCATGACCATGACACTACGCTTACCATACATCAAGTAGAGATTCCCGATTATAATCCTCAGTTCTTTCTTGTGAATGGTCTTTCGGATCAACAACTAGTAAATGAGAATACCGTTTTCAATAGTGCAGTCGGTCAAGTTGATTATACAAGATTGGCAAATATTGGGTTCTGTGGTGTGAGGGTTATTTTTCCTCCAGAGTTGAATGCTCAGATAGTAGCTTCTGACGGTCGTCCCTTGCCTACTGAAGAAATTTCTGATACGGTATATCTATTCCCTGGAGAGAGATTTGGTGTTCTTACGGATCCTAGTTCTGAATTTACCGGAGAAATAACATTTGATTATATCGACATGAATACCATGCAAACGAAGAACACTCAGGTTGTTCCAGTAATTGTTAGCGGTTTTGCGGGTAATGATGAGGTTTCAATTTCAAATGATAATGTTCAAATATCTCCTAACCCCTTCATTTCAAAACTAGAAGTCGAGTTTGAGTTGGAATACGCTGATGCGATAGGGTTTCAAATAGTAGATTTTAATGGGCGGATAATCGAAAAAGTTGCCCCCAAAAATTTCGAAGTAGGAACGCATACCGTTTTTCTCGGTCAAAGCTTACCTTCTAATTGTGGATATATGCTTATGATGTCAGGAGAAAAAGGTATCATTCATGCCGAAACGATCATCAAGCTATAATGGATACATTTCAATAGGATTCCTGTTGGGCTAACATTCTGAATTAGACACTTTGGAAAGTGTAGCAACGGCATCTCTCCATACTTGAGTTCAGGTGGTGTAACGAAGTGTCGGCCTTCTGTGTTTATCGGTAAATGGATCAACAGAATTAGCGTTTACAAAAAATGAATTCAGTTCAGCAAGGAGAATGAACAATTCAAGGTTTTTCCATATCTTTAGATTATGTTGAGGTCGATCACATCATTTTTTCTAATCTTCATTGTTCTTCTCGGAACAGTTGGATTTAGCTATGATGCGCACTACTGCAGTGGTGTTTTGGTGAATCAGAAGCTGTCCATTGTGCAGTCAGATTTATCATGCGGAATGGCAATGAAAGAAAATGTTGCTTCCCAGCCTGATGGAAATGAGCGAATCGAACCAGAAACGTGTTGCGAAAATCATCACCTAAGTTTTGAAATTTCAGATGATTATAAAGATGTTCAAAGTGCATCTTTCTTTTACGTCCCATGTCATTCGTTTCCGAGTATTGAGGGACAATCTCTCTTTTTTTCGCAAGAAAAAGAGTATGATTTTATCGGATATTCCCCACCACCACTTTACAGGGATATCGTACTTCTCAAAGAGTCTTTTTTGATTTGATTTAGTGTTGTCGATCGAACGTATATCGGTCGAAGAGGCAAATCTATGCCCAAAAAATAACATCTAAATTAAATCTTAAGTGAAAATGATAAAAAGCACTATAAAGTTCTTTCTCGAGAATAAGCTAGTAGCGTGGATATTACTCGCATTATTCATTGTTTGGGGACTTGTTACAGCACCATTCAATTACGATTCAGACTGGTTACCCAAGGACTCAGTTTCTGTAGATGCAATTCCAGACATTGGTGAAAATCAACAAATCGTATTTACCCAATGGACTGGTAGGTCTCCACAAGACGTTGAGGATCAGATTACGTACCCGCTCACTTCTGCACTACTGGGAATACCGGGTGTAAAAAGTGTAAGAAGTAATTCCATGTTCGGCTTTTCGAGCATCTACCTCATTTTTGAAGAAGACGTTGAGTTTTATTGGAGTAGAAGTCGAATTTTGGAGAAATTAAACTCGCTACCATCCAATTTATTACCTGATGGCGTTCAACCGTCTCTCGGCCCTGATGCAACTGCGCTTGGACAAATTTATTGGTACACCTTGGAAGGGCAAGATGATGATGGAAACCCCACGGGTGGATGGGATTTACATGAGTTAAGAACAGTTCAGGATTTTTATGTCAAAAATGCGTTGCAATCTTCGGGAGGTGTGTCTGAAGTCGCATCAATCGGTGGTTTTGTTCAGGAATATCAAATTGATGTAGACCCTGAAAAGATGAAATCCTTCGATGTTAGTTTGACACAAGTCATGAAGGCAGCGAAGGAAAGTAACCTCGATATTGGCGCGCAAACCATTGAAATAAATCAGGTCGAGTACTTTGTGCGAGGACTCGGTTATGTTAAGCAAATCGCTGATATTGAAGAAGCGGTTGTGGTGGCACCGAACAATGTTCCAGTGAGAATTAAAGACCTCGCCGTTGTTCATCTTGGGCCGAAAACAAGAAGGGGTATTTTGGATAAGTCGGGAGCTCCAGCGGTAGGTGGAGTTGTTGTGGCACGATACGGGGCAAATCCGTTGGAAGTTATTGAAAACATCAAATTGAAGATTGCAGAGATTGAAGATGGACTTCCTTCTAAACAACTTGCGGATGGTACAGTATCGAAAGTAAAGCTTGTACCATTTTATGATCGAACCCAGCTTATCAATGAGACAATCGGAACACTTGAAGAGGCACTTTCTTTGGAAGTTCTGATTACCATCATTGTGGTGATTCTCATGTTACTCAACCTAAAGTCTTCACTGCTTATTTCAGCTTCTTTACCAGTAGCCGTACTCATGTGTTTCATAGCTATGCGATACACAGGTATTGATGCAAATATTGTGGCACTTTCAGGAATTGCAATCGCTGTAGGAACAATGGTTGACATGGGAATTGTACTGACAGAAAGCATGATCTCTCAAATGAAGATTGCACCTCCAGATCAATCAATTCAGCGAACAATTTATCTGGCAACTGTTGATGTTGCTTCTGCGGTAATTACGGCAGTGGCCACGACCATTGTGAGTTTTCTTCCCGTATTTACGATGGAAGCGGCGGAAGGGAAGTTGTTCCGACCATTGGCTTTTACAAAATCCTTTGCTCTCCTCGCTTCAATTATTCTCGCCCTTACGGTTTTGCCTGCTTTGGCAACAAAGCTTTTTAGCTTCAAGAGCAAAGGGAAAATCTCCAAGTATTTTACGAATGGTGCTTTGATCATTCTATCGATCATTCTACTATTTACTAACTATGGATTTATTGGCATTTTCGGAGTGATTATTGGATTGGGAGGTGTCATTTCTACATACGCTCGGGAAGCAAAATCTGAACAATGGAATACGCGTTTTGAGTTTGCAAAGAACATCGTTTATGCTTCTTTGGTTGCCTGGCTATTAGCCAAAACATGGATGCCACTGGGTGTAGCCAAAAGTGAAATCCTAAACTTTGTATTCGTAGCCATAATCATTGGAAGTTTAATTAGTACGTTCTATTTGGTGATCCATTTTTATGAACGAATATTGCGATTCTTCATTCGAATTCGCTTCGTGTTTATCGGTTTGCTCTTGCTTTTACTATACGCGGGATATTCGGTATTCAGAAATACAGGACAAGAGTTCATGCCTTCGCTCAATGAAGGTTCGTTCTTGTTAATGCCGACTTCAATGCCTCATGCTGGAATGGAAATGAATGAAGCCAACTTGAGATTACTCGATATGTCGGTGAACTCAATTCCTGAAGTTGAAATGGTGGTAGGTAAGGCTGGTCGCGTTGAAAGTTCATTAGATCCCGCTCCGATGTCCATGTATGAAAACATGATCGCCTACAAGTCTGAATATAAATTAGACGAGAACGGACATAAAATTCGATTTAAGGTTGACAAGAACGGAATGTACCTCAAAGATCAGAATGGTGCGTTGATTCCGGATGAAAACGGTCAGTATTTTCGACAATGGAGGGATCATATTCAATCTCCTGATGATATATGGGAAGAAATCGTAACCGCTACGAAAATACCCGGGATTACATCTGCGCCTAAACTCCAGCCTATTGAAACGAGGTTAGTCATGCTTCAAACAGGAATGCGCGCTCCAATGGGAATCAAAGTTAAAGGAACTGACCTCAAAACCATTGAGGAATTTGGTTTACAACTAGAGATGTTCTTAAAGGAAGTGAAAGGAGTAAAGAGATCGGCTGTTTTTGCAGAACGAATTGTCGGGAAACCTTACCTCATGTTAGATATTCGAAGAGAAGCTATCGGTAAATATGGTTTAACCATTCAGGAAGTTCAAAATCAAATTCAGGCGGCAATTGGTGGAATGGTTATGACCTCCACCGTGGAAGGACGCGAACGGTATGGGATACGCGTACGTTATCCGATGGAGTTAAGAAATGACCCAGACAAGATCAAAGGAATTTACATCAATACTGCCAATGGAGCACAAGTACCACTTGGTGATCTCGTTGAAATAGAATATGAGCAAGGTCCTCAGTCTATCAAAAGTGAAGATGGTTTTCTAGTGGGATATGTTCTCTTCGATAAAGAAGATGGGTTTTCTGAGGTAGAATTGGTGAATAGTGCTCAAGATTATTTGAAAGGGAAAATTCAAACGGGTGCATTGAAAGTACCAAATGGAATTAACTACCAATTTGCGGGTAATTATGAACAGCAATTACGAGCCAATAAGCGTTTGGGAATCGTAATTCCAATTGCGTTAATCCTCATTTTCTTAATTCTCTACTTCCAATTCCGATCGGTGGTAACCTCCATGTTTGTGTTTTCAGGCGTATTTGTTGCCTTTTCTGGAGGATTCATCATGATTTGGTTATACGGTCAGGATTGGTTCATGAATTTTGATCTCTTCGGAACCAATATGCGAGATTTATTCCAAATGAATACCATCAATCTGAGTGTAGCGGTCTGGGTTGGTTTTCTAGCACTTTTCGGCATAGCTACCGACGATGGTGTTCTCGTTGCCACTTTCTTGAAAGATAGTTTTAAGCGGAACGAACCAAACAATTTCAAAGAAATCGAAGATGCAGTGGTGGAAGGAGGCCTTAGAAGAGTAAAACCTGCAATGATGACAACTGCTACAACCATTTTGGCACTGCTACCTGTGCTTACCTCAACGGGAAAGGGGGCAGACATTATGTTACCCATGGCGATTCCCTCTTTTGGAGGAATGGTGTTGAACGTGATAACCATGTTTACCGTCCCAGTGCTTTACTATACATGGAGAGCTGGAAGAATGAAATGGAAAAGAAAAAACTAATATGATGAGTATGAAAAGTATATATCTTTTGGCGCTTACTTGTGCATTTGTGCTGTTCGTTCAATTGTATGGGAGTGCTCAAACCTTAGATTCGCTTTATCAGATTTCGGTAAGGAACAATCCTGAACTGAAAGCAATTGAGCTAGAGTATCTCGCTCTATTGGAACAAGAGAATCAGGTGAGCCAATTGCCCAATCCTCAGTTGGGTGTGGGTGTGCCTGTCATGCGCCCAGAAACACGTTTAGGTCCTCAGATGATGATGATCAGTGCCACACAGATGTTCCCTTGGTTTGGAACGCTCGATACCAAAAAGGAGGTGGTGATTCAATTATCGAAAGCCAAGTACGAAGAGCTTTCAGCGATAAAACTGAATCTTTTCTTTCAAATTAAGTCTGCATATTATCAATTGGTGTTTGTCCAGCAGAAAAAAGAACTGTATATCCAAAGTAAAAAAAACTACAAAGCCCTCGAATCGCTAGCGCTTTCGAGAGTGGAGGCTGGTCAATCGTCTTTGGCTGATGTGTTGAGAGTACAAACGAAAATTGATGAATACGATATGCTCATCGAACAACTATCAAACGAAGAGTTGGCGTATACTGTGCAGATCAACACTCTGTTAAACCAACCCATTGAAAATCCAGTCTCTGTTGTCGATTCTATTGATTATCGCTTTAGTGAATACGATTTGAATGCCTATCAGTTGAAGATTCAGCATCATCATCCGATCATTAAACAACTGGATTATCAAATCGCGGCTTCGAATAGTAGACTCGTGGTGAATCAAAAAATGAATCAGCCAACGCTGGGAGTAGGCGTCGACTACAGCTTGGTAAATCCACGAACAGATGCTAATCCTCAGGACAATGGAAGAGATATTCTTGTGCCGAAGGTGATGCTTTCCATCCCGATTTATCGTAAGCAATACCGAAGTGTTATCAGTGAAGAAAAACTGAATCAGGATGCAATGAATTATCGAAAGGAAAGTGCAACTGATGAAATGATTATGCGAATTGTGACATTCAAAAGTGAGTTTGACAACGCTCATCTGACTCATGAACTAACATTGCAGCAAGAAGAGAAAATAAGAAGTGCGTACGAAATTCTTTTGGCGAGCTACAGTGCAGATGGAAAAAAAATGGAAGAGCTACTGTCAACACAAAATGAATTGATTCAAATTCAACTAAAGACAAGAATCAGCAGATTGAATATGGGGATGGCGAAAGCAAAAATTGAACGCTTAACGCATTTTTAAGAAGAAACAATGAAAAAATATATAATATACATCGGTTTACCACTTTTCGGGTTATTGCTCGGCTGGGTAATTTTCGGAGGAGGTACACAGGGAGAAGATACCTCAATAAAGGCCCACAATCATGTGGAGGAAGATCAAATCTGGACGTGCTCCATGCACCCTCAAATCAGACAACCAGAACCTGGAGATTGCCCAATTTGTGGAATGGATTTGATTCCACTGGATGAAAATGCGAATCAGAACGAACTTGTTTTCTCCATGTCCGAAGATGCGGTACGATTGGCAAATATCCAAACGACGATTGTTGGTAGCGGAGGTAATCATGCTCAGGGAATATCTCTGTCTGGACGAATAGAAGCAGATGAAACGGCTTCTTCTAGTGTCGTGACGCACATCCCGGGTAGAATTGAAAAACTATACATCGGTTTTACGGGAGAAAACGTACGACGTGGGCAAAGGGTGGCAAAGATGTACTCATCCGATTACATCACCGCACAGCGAGAATTATTAGAAGCGTACAAAGTGAAGGATGTCAGTCCGAGTCTGCTCAAAGCGGCAAAAAACAAACTGAGATACTGGAAGATTAGCGATGAAGAAATCAATGGCATAATTGAACGTAATCGCGTAAATGAGTACATCGATATTCGCTCAGAGTATTCTGGGGTTGTACACCGTAAGTTAGTGTCGGTGGGAGATCATTTAGGTCAGGGACAAGCACTATTCGAATTACAGAATTTAGGAAAACTCTGGGCGGTTTTCGATGCCTATGAGTCGCAATTAAACGCAATTGAATTGGGCGAAACAATCACATTTACAACACCCTCTGTCGCTGGGGAGGAGTTTAGTTCGAAGGTCGACTTCATTGATCCAGTAATCAATCCAAACTCCCGAACTGCACGTATTCGGATGGAGGTGAACAATGCAAAAGGTCGTTTAAAACCAGAGATGTTCATTCGTGGAAATATTGAAGGTGATCTTTCGGCGCAGGAAGTATTGACTGTTCCAAAATCAGCGGTTTTATGGACAGGTACAAGGTCGGTTGTGTATGTTAAAGTGCCAGATGTGATGGTACCAACATTTGAATACCGCGAAATAGAACTTGGGAAATCGACGGGAGAAAATTACGAAATCGTTGAAGGGTTGAAATCAGGAGAGGAAGTAGTAACGAATGGAGCATTCGTGATTGATGCTTCGGCGCAACTGAATAATCAGTCGAGTATGATGAATAAAAATCTACTCGAATCGTCTCAATCGAAACCTTCGTCAGAACCAGCGGAAAAGTTTGAAGCGAATGAAGCCTTCCTCCACCAATTAGCGAATGTGACAGAGAAATATATACTGATCAAAGATGCGCTTGTGGCGGACAATTCAAAAAAGGTAAAGATGGCAGCGAAAGAAATGCTTTCAGCACTGAAAGGAGTGGACATGAAGCTGTTGGACGATCAGGCACATATCTTTTGGATGAAAAAGATCAAGACCTTGAAAGAATCACTGAACAAGATGCTGGAATCTGGTAAGATTAATGCACAGCGTATTTCATTTGGTGTACTCTCCCAAAACTACATTCAGGTGATGCAAACATTTGGCTCCAACTCTCAGGATTTGTACGTACAGGAATGTACAATGGCTTTCGACAACAAAGGAGCGCGGTGGCTGAGTACTGAAAAGAAGATTTTTAATCCATACTATGGAGCCGATATGCTGAATTGTGGCTCTGTAATTGACTCAATTAGAAAAGAAAATAATGACAAAGCAGATCATAGCGGTCATGCTCATTAACATCAAAATAAATCAGAATAATATGAAAAGAACAATGTTAACGCTTGCAATTGCAGCATTTTTGGTGTCTTGTGGCGGACAAGGTCCAAAAGAAGGAGAAGTAAAAGAAACATTTACGGTTTATGGAAACTGTGGGATGTGTAAAAAAACAATTGAAGGTTCGCTCAATGGAGTAGATGGTGTATCATCTGCTGAATGGAACATGGACAATGATAAGATGACAGTCATTTTTGATGAAAGCACAATTTCGTTGGACGATGTAAAACAAAAGATTGCCAGCGTCGGTTATGACATGGATGATGTTCGTGCTGATGACGAGGTCTACAATAAATTACATTCATGCTGTCAATATGATAGACCGGAATAGTTACAGCGGCTTTATTCAAATCGGTAGTCACTCGATTCAAGAAGTAGCTTTCTCATTGAAATTAGATCATTTGAGGTAGGGTTCGATAACTGCTCCTTCCTCTCCGCAACTAAAAGCCAAACAGTCAGAAGACAGTACTCCACCACAAGTGGATTGGCTTTTGGTTGCATCGATATCCATTAGGATCCACGAATTCCTTCTTAATCTCCTCCTAAATTCGCTTCCAACCCGATTCTAGCATACGCGCGAACTCTTGGATCTGTGTTTTTCTTAAGCGCTTCTTTCCAAACATCTTCCGAAGAGGTAATCTTGTGTAATGTATCTAAGCTTTCTTGTCGGATCAGTCCGTCTTCGTGGTTGTTTGAAAGCTGCTCCAATAGGTCCACCGTACGATCATTGTGAATGAATTGAGCCAAATTGAGAATGCTGAATTTGCCAATATTATTTCCTCCTTCGTAGATCAAACTTTTGATTTTTTTTGCTTCCGTGTCAAATGCATACTGACGCTCGCGTTTGTCATCGCTTCTCAGAATAATATTGATGGCCAATGCGTCTTCTTCCTCTGGAGGAAATTGACAATGTATGTCTTTTGAGGGACGAAAGTAGAGCGCTTTTTTTTCTGACAAATACGTGCTTTCAAGAAAACGCAGGTCGACCGGTTCCCCGGCATAACCGATTACCTGATCATAATCGTACTCCCATAAATCTGTTTTGTACCCTTGCCCTTTGTATCCTGCTGTGAGTAATGAAAAGTTATGATCATGAGCGAATCCATACGAAAAGAGCTTGTTTTGGGCATCTCTAATGCTTTTGTTCGAAGATAAAATGGGCCAATACGTCAAACGAACAAAATATTCAGGTGTCTCATGAAGAATATAACTCTGTTCCGAATACTGATTGTGCAATTGAAACTTGTTCACATCTCCCATGAGGTTCGTATTCAAAAAATCTAGAAAAAACTGTTTATTATTCGCGAGTTTCAGCAGAACATCCGAACAGGACAACAAGGAAGCCTCATCCTTCTTTTTGATTTTGTTTGTGACGGTATTTATGAAATCGTCAAAAGATATTTCTTCATCGGATTGTATTGAAAATGATAATGCCATAGCTGATTTTATTGATTGAGAATAGATAAAGATTGAAGAGCAGCTCTCTTCACTTCTTCATGTGTTTCATTTATTGCCATGTCTTTCAAAATAGCAAGTCCGTTATCGTAGTCTAGATTGATCATAGATCGAGCATTCTCCCATCGCACGGTATGTATAGCGCTAGTTACAAACCTATTCAAAACATCTACAGAAGAGTCATTTCCTATCTGACCTAATATTTTTAAAGAAGTTTCAAGACGTGCAATATTGGTGTCAGCGAGTACAATTCTATTCGGTTTGAGCGTAGTGGCGTCGTACTCCCATGAATACGCCAAGGGGTTTGCTTTGAGCTTAAGTACGAGAGAAACAAGAGGTTTGTATTTGTCGATGTGTAGAATATCCTTGAATTTTTCAATGTAAATGGCTTTGCCTGGAGCTTGCTTTTCATCAATATGAGATTCGAGGTAAAATGATTCTTTGAGAAGGGTTGGGTCATTCGTTTTTCGTTGCTGGAATATTTTGTAATTCGAATTGACGTCGATAATAGGACAGAAAACAATGTCTTGTACATGCGAATACATAACAGATCCAATGAATTCTTTCGGTTTTCCAAAACTGCAGTGGATGTCCAATTCGAAATCAGCTTCATCCAGTAAAACAAGATTATTATAGTTTCCTTTCAGTGTGAAAGAAGCATCCTGTTGCAAGAGTCTTTCAATACTCTGATTGATGATTTCTTCCAAGGGACAGTTTTCATAAAGCCGTTCAATCTGGCGTATGCAGTTTTCCCTGCTGGTGTTCTCGAGCAATGATTTTCTGAAGTTAGCGATGGATGGGAAAGTTGCTGCATAATCGAAATAGGTTCTTTCCGTGGTTGGTTGTTCATTCATTAGGTTGAAGTTGATGACGAAATGTAAATGAGAAGTGAAATCTGAGTGTAAGAAACTGCCTCACCATTGTTTTTTGAGGCGAGGCAGATCTGTTGATTAATGCCAGATATACCAAATGGCAAATACGCATGGTAAGGCTCCAGTGAACGACTCTTTTTTAAAGTTAGAGTTGATTGGATTGTCTAGCTCTGGTAATACAATTCTCTTTTTCATGATTACTCATTTAAATTTATGTTGGTTAGGATATACCAAGCGTACCCACAAACGCTACAATGTTGGCTTTATCATTCTAATTTATTTCGAAGGACAAGAAGTCGCATGAATGAAAGCGACTCTACCAAGCTTTGAGGATGGAAGTAACGAAATGATCGGGAGTAAAATCATCCCCCAAGGAGGGGAGGAGGGGCTGGTTTGGATAAAAAGTCAAAAAAAATTGTTTCGTTATAACTTGAAAAACAACCACTTGACCATCTTCTGAATAAAAAAATCACGAAATCGTAAAAAATGAGACAACCTTTTGTTTTAAAATCTGCGTAGGTGAGATGTAATTGCTCTTGTGGCAATACGCTAAACTAAAACACGCTAACTATGAAAACAAAATTACTAACGCTCGGCTTATTGGGGGGGCTTCTCCTTGCAGGATGTCAAAAAGAAGACATTGCTCCTGCTGAAAACACCATTACACCATTAGTACAAAACACGCTTTCCAACTCTTCCACTACAGGATGTGAGGAAGTATTTACATTATTCGCTGGACAGCACATTGAAGCAGGAACAATTACTGTTTCGAATGACGACACGAATATTTATGTGACGTACGAAACAACTGGAGGATGGGTGTTGAATGAAACACATTTGTACGTAGGAGATCCTGCAGGTATTCCAACAAACGGTGCTGGAAACCCAACAATTGGATTATTCCCTTACAACGACACGCACAATGGAGTGACATCATATACTGTAACTGTTCCGATTGATCCTTCTTTGGAATGTTACGCAGTTGCTGCACATGCTTCTGTAAGCTTGATCCAAAATGGAGTACCTGTTCAACAAGAAACAGCTTGGGGGAACGGAAATCCAATTAATAACGGTGGAAGCTGGGCAACGTACTCAGATTACTGCTTGCAAGATTGTTGTGAGTACGAAACAATATCATACGATTACTTCGCAGGACAAACAATCCCTGTAGGGTCGTTGGATGTAACAAATGACGATCAAAACTTATACATCACATTTAACTTCGAAGGTGGAGATTGGTACACACAACAAACACACTTGTATGTTGGGCCAGCCTCTGATATCCCTACAAATGGCGCAAATACTCCCGTGCCTGGTCAATTCCCATACGCAGTAACACACGATCCTGCCGTACAAACGTATACGTATACTATTCCATTAAATGATTTGGATCCTTGCTACGTGATCGCTGCACACTCTGAAATGATTCAAGTGGATGGGAATGGAAACGTTGTGTCTGAAGAAACAGGATGGAGTTATGGAATAGAATTTCCGAATACACCACGTTGGGGATGGTACAGTGAGTACTGCACGCAAGTATGTAACTAAGACAAAATATTAAACGCGTAGTCTAAAAAAGCCTTTATAATTTAAACCTCTACTACCTAACTCCCAGCAAGATTATTCTTGCTGGGAGTTTTTATTTATGTTGGCTGTGCATGTGGCAATTGGTGAGGGAATCACCGCAACAACACTTCATTTTTGAATGGGAATATTTTATCACATTACATTTTTTAACTTGCTAGACAACCCTTTAACCCAAAATCTACGTAGGTGTAGTATAAAGTGGATACTATGAAAACAACAAGAGGACTTTTTGCCCTTCTTTTTAGCGCTTTGCTCTTAGGAGCCTGCAATAGTAAGCAATGGAAAGAAACGGTAGAAACAACTATACAATTGAAGTCGAGTAGTTCCCATATCCAGTTTGGAACTCAGCACAGTTTATCCATTGATACGCTGACTTTAAGTGTGAACAGTTTTTCTCTGGCAGGAAATCGCATTCAAGCAGAAGATATTTTCCTTGTGAGTGATGCTCAATATACAGCGAGTCAAACTGGAGGAACAGGAACATTTAATGCAACATTCAACATTCCTCAAGGTACATACGAGTCCTTGCAGTTAACAACGGAGCTTGTCGGACAAAATTCATTTTTGTTAAGAGGTGTTTATGTAGGGCCCTTGGGTGTTCCAAAAAGAGTGGAATTGAACGTAGAAAGTGCTGACTTCCTGATCACATCTATATTAGAAAACGGAAAAGAAACAGTATCAATCGATAAAAATACTCCCAAAATAATTTCGATTAGTATTGATATGAATAGCCTAATGGCAGATGTTGGACCTGGATTGTGGAATGCTGCTGTCGCAACAGGTTCAGGAGGACAAGAAACCATCAAAATTTCGCAAATGCAGAATGGAAATATGTACAATGCGATTCTCGGCAATTTTAATGAATCATTCAACTGTAAAGTAGAGTAGTGACACGTTGAGCAAAGAACGGGAGTATAAAATCGTTAGAGGATGCATAAAGGGAAAACGCCTTGCATTCAAACAACTTTATGAGTTGTATAAGGATGATATGTTCCGTGTTTGCCGAACGTATGCTCCAAATTATGAGGTGGCAAACGATTTTTTACAAGAGGGTTTTTTAAAAGTGTTTCAGAATTTACACAAGTATGATCACAAAAGAAGCTTGGGAGGATGGATGCGTCGTGTGATGATTAATAACTCCATTGACATGTTGCGCAGAGATCATTGGGATAAGATCGTGGTTACGCTAAATGAAGATTACGAGCAGGGAAGAGCAGAAAGAATTGAAAATGATTTTGAAAGACGACTCAACTCGAGTTCTTTCTTTGAAATACTAGATAAACTACCCCTTGGGTACAAAACAATTTTGAACCTTCATTATTTGGAAGGATTAACACATAAAGACATCTCGGAGAAGTTAGGAATCACCGAAGGAAGCTCGAAATCGCAACTTTCGAAAGCAAAAAAATACCTGAAAGGTACCTTACTGAAGGAAATGTCAATAAACGAAATAGAAGAATATGTTGGACAATTGGCTAAAGAAGTGGTATAGTAAATCGTACCAAGATGCTTCTGTCGAGAATCCATCGACTGAAGTGTGGGACAATATTGCATCAAAACTGGATGATGAGACGTCATTTTGGTATACATCAAACGTTGCATCAAAGGAAAATAGCGAACCTGTTTCTCCACGCGTATGGGAAAATTTGAATGCATACGTAGACGCTCGTGCCGCTCAAATCGTGCAAAAGCGTTGGAGATTCGTTAGAAATTTTGGGTTGACGACTATCCTTCTAGTTGTGCCATTTTTTATCTCGGATTCTTTTGAGAACGTGACGAATGTCCATCCAACACATTCCGCTCAGGCGGCAATACCCTCACACGGAACGAGTGTAGCTTCTCCAGAAACCGAAAATAGAACGGAAATTAAACTTTCTCCTTCTGAGGAATCGACCGTAGCCTATGCTCAAAACCAACAAGAGACGTCAACGTACAATAGTTCCTTAGCGACTTCCGAGGATTTTAGTGTCCTTCCTGAAAATGTTCCTTCAGCAAACGAAATAGCGACTGTACTAACTGCCCAAAAAAGTGCACCTGCTCTTGTTTATGATGAGGTGGCAGAACTTCCTGTGAGAACAATCACTGCTGAAGATGAGTTCGATACGGAAATGGATAGAACACTTGTGATGAGTAGAAACGAAATCGCTACAACTCCAACGGAGATTTCCAGACCAAGCTCAACCGGAAAGTGGCGATTGGGAATAGGAGTAAACAATCAGGTTTCCAACTTATTGAACCCGATTACGCAACAAGGTATCGATAAAGACAGCGATATTGATTTATCAATCAGCTCAAATTATTCCTTTGACATTTCTCTCGAACGAAAAGTGGGGAGATTTGGTTACTTGGGGCTAAGCGCTCGATTGAATGATCAGAAGACGCAGAGATACCATGATCTTTACGGTTCGGAACAGATTGAAAAGCAATTGTCGTTAAGTTATCAATCACTCTTTCTGAATTACTCGCAAGCCATTTTGACGAAGCATTTCAATAAACGATTTGGCTTGGAGCTCAACTCAGGTATTTATGTGGCGCATTTAGGTGACGTTACTGAAAAATGGGATAATCAAGATCGATACGAATTAACAGAAGGTTTTCGCACGTTTGATCTCGGCGCTATGATCGGAATCAATGGAAGTTATCGCATTAGTAAGTCTTTTGATGTGAATGCGGGTGTTTATTATTCGAATGGGGCCATCAATGTTTTCAAAGGTGTTGAAACAATGCCTTCGTACTTTTTCAGAACATTTACTTCATCGTACGGTGGAAGCGTAAAACTTCGCTACTATTTTGATCGGTAGTCACTTGCCCATTCAAAAGGAAATGACAGTTGTCTCATCTATAACTTAATGAGCTTTTCATGGCTCACTTCGTCATTGTCAAGAACGATACTGATGAGGTAAAATCCAGCCTTCCAATCAAAAGTGGAAACTTCAACTGTTCCGATCAAACCTTCAAGTTTTTCGATTAATTCACCATTTGAATTATGTATGGTTAACGAATACTGCTGATTTCCTGCAGTCGATACCTGAAACTCCGAGTTCACTGGATTGGGAGAGATGTCAAACGGTTCACTTTCAATTGATCTTACAGATAAGGCTGTTGGACATTCACCACTCGCTAAAACGACAGAGTCTTGCACATTCGAATAGGAGTTTCCATCAAAAGTCGCACATGTCCATTCTTGTGAATATGACACCGACCCATAACCAGGATCACTTAATAGTCCATGATTCGATCCAAATCCTTCAAACCAATTAACAGGGGGGAGGCCTGATGTACCATTCTCAACCGAAATGATGTGATGATAGCTTCCCATCAACAGAAAGGAATCAACCTCAGTGACATAAACATCCTGAAGTCCGCTTGGTGTTATGGTGCCGCCATAGTACTCCATGGAGAATACATCATTAATGGTATCTCCCACCGCTACGTCAAAATCATAGAGCAAATACTCGGCGGTAGAATCCTTTGGAACAATCGTTACGCGTTTATTAGTTACATCATTTCGAAAAGCAGCGACGTAACTGGTCGTGATCAAACCACTCTGACTTATCGTTTTTTCCTGAATTTTAATAAAATTATGGGTGTTGATGAGCGTGTCTCCATCAGTAAATACTATTTGATGCCAATCTGGCTCTGTCCAAGCCCAATCGTGCCATGTGTGAAGCCAAGTCGCATTGTTTTCGGGAATTGGGTGATAACTTTGAGAAAAAGCAGTAACGGTAAAGAGTGAGATGAAAGTGAGGGTGAAAAATCGTTTCATGACTGTGCGTTTTGATTCGTTGATGTTACTTCTGAAGATTGTAAACTCGTTCAGTTGTGCCATCCGAGTAAATGTAGATAAGTGGTGTGTTTGCTCGTGGCGATGTTACTCGACCCATCAAATCAACTATTTTGATCACCGTTTTTTCGTTTTCGGGCAGTTCAGTAATTCCAATAAAGCAAGGATTTCCGCAGTCTGTACTGAATGAAGTCTGCGCATCAATATTCGTCCAATTGGCACTCGACCATGCAACATCGTCTACTTGAATACAGTTTAGATTCGGATTACCTGTCGCCCAAAAGGAGAAGATCGATGAGTTTGCACCATTTTGAACATTCAAACAATAAAGTTGATTCGAGGTGCAACCCACAAGACCCAATGCCGAGTTTTGAGTAAGATCTAGAGAGGTAATTTGATTCGAATCACATATGGCTACGTAGAGGTTTGTGTTTTGGGTAAGGTCAAGTTCGGTTAGTTGATTGTTATTACACGATACCGAAAACAAACTTGGATTCTGCGTGATATCTAAACTTGTGATTTGATTATTTGAACAAAACAAGTCGTGCAATGATGAATTTTGAGACACATCCAATGATGTCAATTGGTTAAATCCACATGACAGTTGATACAATCCAGTTATGTGGGAAACACCTATACTCGACAGTTGATTATACGAACAACTCAGGTGGGTCAACATCGTGTTTTGGGTTAAATCAAGCACTGTGATTTGATTTGAGTCGCAATCTAAGATAACTAAATCTGGGTTCTGAGATACGTCTAATGCTGCAATAGCGTTTCTGTGACAACTCAGTGTATTAAGGTCTGCCTGATTGGAAACATCGATAGAGGCAAGTAGATTATATCCGCACTGTATATTTACTAACAATGGATTCGAGGAAAGGTCGAGTGCCGTCAATTGATTATTATTACACTCAAGATGTGTCAAATTTGAATTTTGAGAAAGGTCCAAAGATGTCAATTGATTGAGCCAACATTTCAACGATGTCAAGTTTACATTGTTGGATACATCCAAAGAAGTCAATAGATTCTCCCCACAGTCGAGATGAATTAAGGCTGTGTTTTGTGATAAATCAAGACTTGTTAATTGGTTGTAAGGAACTTCTAATGAAGTAAGATTGGTAAATGCTTCTATTCCTACAAGACTTGTAATTCCTTCGTAATCACATACAATTCCACCCGTATAGGCGCTGGCTTCAGAACATTGTATCTCATTGTCTCCATTTGTGTTGATCCCAGGCATTCCGACAAGAATCGCTTTAAAATTTGCGTCCGGAATGGTGACAACGCACGGACAATTCGTGCTAAAGCTCGTTTGCGGATCAATATTTGTCCATGTCGATGTGCTATATGTAACATCATCAACGGTGATGCAGGTCAAGTTGGGGTTGGTATGCGCCGAAAAGGAATTTTGTCCCATGCTGATATTATTTCCATTCGCCACATTCAAATAACTCAGTTGATTGATTTGACACAATAAATTATTCAAGGACGTATTCTGACTTACATCGAGGGAGGTTAACTGATTGGCTCCGCAAAATAATAGTTCCAGCGCTGTGTTGGCACTAACATCGAGGCTCGTCAATGCGTTGGATTGGCAGCGTAATTCCGTTATTGCAATAAATGCTTCGATACCCGTTAAATCTGAGATAGACAATCCCTGACAGGAGATGACTCCAGTAAATGCGGACGCTTCAGCTACCTGTATTTCGGTATCTCCGTTGGTGTTAATGGAGGTATTTCCTACTAAGTAGGCTTTAAAATTGGCATCAGGAATGAGTACATTTTGAGCGTGGGAAAGTCCGCAGATCATGAAAACTGCAACTAAAGCAGTAATAAATTTAGGTTTAGTTAAGTGCATCATCGTATATATTTAAAAATTATTGAATAGTCCGTGAAACAAACTGGACGTATAATTCGACGTGATTTGTTCCGCGTATTAACACTGTTAAGAGCAGTACCTTCTTTTGTCAAATGATGCGATAACGGTAGGGTATTATCCCATCACTACTCAACAAACATAGAGGATCGGGTACGTTTGAAACGAATCGAGTTCGCGAAACGCCAATTTGAATACGTGAAACAGGAAAGAGAGATTTACACATGTAATATTCTTTCGAAAAGTGAAAAATGCATGATCAATAAAATGCCCCAACACCTTTTATATTGGCGTTAGGGCATTTCAGTTAAGGAAAGAAGAAAAAACTAGTGCTTCACAAGTCGTTTGGAAATGCTTGTTTCATCACTCAACGTCATTTGAACAATGTAAACACCTTCAGCAAGCGAATGTACATCAAGCCTTCTCTCTTGTCCGCTGGATAGTGCAAAACGCTCCATGATACGACCATCCGAAGTAAGCAAAGTAACCCTTGCATCTTTTCCTGTTGTATTTTCGATAACAGCGTAGTTTTGAGCAGGATTTGGGAACAATTTAAAGTCTAGCGGTTCAATTGAATTTTCTTGTTTTACCGCATTAATTTTTTGCAAGTAGTCATCAATCTGTGCTTTCAAAGATGCAGGAACTTCTTCCGTTGCATGTATGGATGTAGCAGATTTAAACTGACCTACATCTTGAAAAGCACTTTGCTCGTCGGCGCAACCAGAAGGATCACGTACGAAATGCGTCACTCGATAATTTACTCCATGATCAATTCCTACGAAACTATACGATTGATGAGAAGTAGACCAGGGTACATATTGAACAAGTGTGAACGATCCATTGGCGTTTTCACGGAGTAAGAACCAACGGTGTTCTAAGGTATTGTCGGTTTCCGCAGCCGATACATCTAAATCAAAAACTTGGTTTCCGCTGGTGTTCGTGTACGGCAAATTTAAAACAGAAGAAAAATGACCGCTAATCACACGTTTTTCGACTTTAAAGGTCTTCATTAAGGGCATCCAGCCGATACATTCATTACTCACAGCAACCAATATTTGATACTCATACCCATCAGGAAAATCGAAGGGTTGACTCGCGTTGTTTGCGAGGTCGCGTAGGTTTGAAATTCCAGCAGGACCTCCTAACCAATTCAATTGACCATGCCAAGTGAACGCTCCCGTGCTGCCAATCGGCCGTTTGTTGAAACCTATGAAGTGATTCGTCTCATTTTGTGAAGCCAAACCATTAAAAAAGATCGCCTCATCACAGTAAAACAAATCGCTTGGAGTTCCATTAGCATCTTGCGTATGGTAATCAATGATTAGATCGCCAGCTACACCATCATCGTATACACCAACAAATGATCCGCTAATTGAATAATTGCTGTAGGTAACAACTGGAAATGTTGGATTAGCACTGGCTGTGGTGTGATCATAGTCAATCGCTATTGAAGTTGTGCCGATATCATAGTCGCCTGCAATTACCTTATCTCCGTCAGATTGAATAAGAATGATTTCTCCTTCAGAATGTGGACCATTTCCGTAGGTAGAAGATGAAAGGGTAGTAAGCGCATTTCCATTCGATTTATCGTACGATTGAGCAAAGTAATAGGAATCGTCGTAATCAGATCCGCTAGGAACGATTACTGTCTTGAGTCCTGTAGTATATAGTTCATCGCATTGGCTCACAGCAAGTCGCATCCTAAATTGATTGGGTAAAAACTTCGACCAATTCTGGTGGTTCATGTTCGTAGCATTGCAATACAAACCTTGTTTTGAAGTGAAATAGAGAGAATTGGTCGATTCTTCCAACGCTAGATCGTCTATTGCCTGAGTGAAGAATGCGACACCATTTCCAGTAGCTGTTGGGTTCGATACCACAACTGGAGTCCATGTAGCATCAAAATTCCCGTTTGAATCAAGGCGAAGAACCGACCCTGCTGTGCTCGCTCCTGTGGAAAAGTTAATGGTTGATGAGGTGTTCATAATTGTAGCGCCGTTTTGAACTTCAGCGCCCAGATAGATGCGACCTAACGCATCTACTTCCATCTCTGTAGACCACGCGCTTGTTGTTTGATAAACACTTTTTGCCCACAACAAGTCGACTGAATTATTGATACCGTTGGACAAATCATATTTTGCGACAAACGCTGCACTCAAGAGGCTTGAGTTTTTTGTTAGAAAGGTACTTGGTTGTCCTGGGTCGATAAACTCTACTGGACCATTATTCCCTTCAGTAAATCCATACAGGTACAAGGCATTGTCTTTCACCACAAGACTCGTTACATAGAAGTCACCGAGAATCGACACAATAGAAGGATGAAAACTATTTGGGTTTGATTTATTGATGATAGCGACTTCAACATTTCCCATTCCAGCCGATCCTGAAGGATGAAATTCCTTTGTATAGTATACGTAGTCATCGTCGGTATCAATTCCACCACCAAAATGACTATGAATAGGGAAATTTGGATTTGTTCCTGTTGCTACTGATTTAACGAACCCAGAACTTCCGTTGGGGAGAAATTCTCGAACGGTATTTTGGTAGCCGTTTGATCCATAGGTTTCCAGAAATAAATACGTGTGATCATCTTCATCGATTACACCTTTGTATATGTGACTTCGCGTTGCATTTCCGACATCTAAAAAATTGATGTCTGCTTTCCAGCCTTGAGCGAAGGTTGTCGTTGCCCCGAAAAATGCCAGGCATATTCCGAGTAACAATTTGGATTGTTTCATTTTGAAAAGATTTAAAAGTAAATGTTGGTTAGCGCTAACATTAAATAGTGGTTAATAACCGCTTTTCAAAGGTACAAGCAGAATCAACCCGACTTCTGCTCACTTCCTTAAATACACCGATCACTTTGCAAAACCCAAAAGGGCAGCCTTGGACATGAAAAAGTACAATGACCTAACTCATGTATCTGAAAAGAATACACAGCGCATAGATGTTTTTGTAGGTGTCTGATTGAATGTTAGAACGGATGAATTCAACAGTGTTATTCTGTTACTCATCTCCCAGTGCTGAAACCAACTTGTATAAATCCAACACATTATTCACATCTAGCTTCCGATAGATGTTTTTTCGATGGGTAATCACCGTTTCTACACCAATATTCAATTGGTCAGAGATTTCTTTATTGGTTTTATTCTCCAAAAGAATGTGCATGATTTCCGTTTCGCGCTTAGAGAGTTGACTGATTTTCTGAAAAGGATCAGATAAAAGCTGCTCTTCCTCCTGAAGGGAATTTGAGTTTTGGTTGGAAGAATTGCCTGTTGAAATGGGAGTTTCTCCCGAAATAATACGTGTAAGCAGTTCGTTGAGATCTTCCTGACTGGCATTTTTCGTCAGAAAACCATTTACTCCAAGATTGTTCAGTTTGCGGGAAAGTCCACTGTTTTTGTATTGCGTTAGCACAACGATTTTAATCCGTGGATAATACGTTCGCACACGCTCGATGAGCTTGATACCATTTACTTTGGGTAGGTTCAAATCGGTAATGAGGAGATCAATCTTGTTTTCATGCAAAAGACCAAAAGCATCTTTACCATTCGTCGCAGTCAAAATGCTTTGTACCATTTCGCGCTTATTCAGCATCGAGACAATATATTCCTGGAACATCGTGTGATCCTCAACAACAAGAACGTTCATTTTTCTTCTAATTCAGTTTTTCTAAGGGAGAGGTTAATCCTAAACGTGGTTCCTCGGGGATTTGTATCTAATTGAACTTTTCCATTCAGAAATTCGATCCGCTCGTGAATATTTCGAATACCATTTCCGGATGAATTTACATCAAATCCTATTCCATAATCGCGGATCAAAACAGATAAGTGAAGACCATTTTTCTCGAAGATTAAGTCCATTTTTTCCGTTTGACTATACTTGATGGCATTGTTACAGATTTCTTGAATCACCCTAAAAAGGACAAGTTCACGTTCTGATTCCAGGAAAACATGTTCATCTTCGGAGTTAAATTCCACATGAAACAGGATGGGAATGGAGGCACTTAAATCCTCGATGTAGTCCTCGATAATATGTTGAAATGGATTCTTCTGATCGTATTTTATGAGTGAAAGGTTGTGAGAAATATCTCGGACTTCAAGATTAAGATTATCCAATCGTTCAGCAACATTTTCTCGCCAGTTATGTTCGGTGGCCCGATCGCTATTCTTGACCAATCGTGAAATGGTGGAAATTTGAGAGCAAACACCGTCGTGTAAATCCATGGAGATTCGCGTACGTTCACGCTCTTCGCCCAACACTTGATGAATAATTTTGGTTTTATTCTTTTGGTGTCGGGTATGATTGATGTAAAACGCCCCAATGGATAAGGTAAGAAGAAGCAAAATCACAATGATTTGCCATTGCCTGCGGTATTTCTCCTTCGATTGAGCTTCCACAATTTTCTCTTTTTTGAGGAGGTCAATTGTTTTATCCTTCAGTTCGCCTTCGTACTTAGCAGTGGCCTGAGCAATCGTTTTAACGTGTTGCACTTTTTGTACACTATCGCTGAGAGCTGTGTAATGTTCGTGCCACTTCAATGCTTCGTTGTACATCCCCTTCTTCTTGTAAAGCTCATACAGATAGCGTGAATTGGTCACGAGCAAAGAAGGAGTTCGTTTCTTGAAGAGCTCATCACTCTGGAGTAATAAGTTTTCGGCTTCATCCAATCGATTTTGTTCGAGATAAACAGAACCCAAAGAATGCATTGCGTAGCTCTTGGTGAAATAATCATTGTATTGATCACCTAATTGAATGGCTTTTTTGAGATACAATTCGGCAGAATCCAACTCCTTCGTACTCTTGTAAAAATCCCCAAAGGCATTAAATAGCCCCATCTGTGAAATCACTTGATTACTCTTATTCGTAATTTTTGGGACGAAATTCTTGGCATTGTCCAGATAATATCGTGCTTTCGTCCATTCACGCATTTTTCGTGAGTTATCTGCAAGATTTTGATAACAACAAGATACCATAAAGGGTAGGTTTTGATGTATCGATTGATCAAGACATTTGAGATAGTATTCGGACGATTTCTGATAATTCTGAGATTCAGAGTACGTCACAGCAATTCCCCAGTACAGATTCGTATGTGCTGTGCTGTATGGTTCTTTGATCTTCTTTAGAAGTTTTAACGCATCCTGATAAATGGATTGAGCCTCAACCAATTCGGCTTTAGCAAGATGGCTTCGAGCAATAAAATCTAATAAGTTGATTTGTTCTTCGACATTCACAGGAAGATTGTGCAGAACGGAATAGGATAGTTTCTTCGATTCTTCGAGGTCGGATTGAGCATCAGAAATAATGTAGATTTTTTGGATCGTTAGTTCGATTTCGGCGCGGGAGTTGTTGCTTTTACGAACTTCTTGAATTGTCTGGTCGATAAGTGAAATGATCTCTTCGGGGTAAAAGTACCCCAACTTTCTACAGTCTGAAATGATGGCTTTGGTCCGCTTGGATTCACTGAGTTTTTCATAAGAAGCCTCCAAACTATCGATTAATTCTTGATTGAAGGCATCAGATGGAACTGTTTCCTTTATGCTGGAATGAGTCCGTCCATACTGCGAAACGAGTAAAAAAAGAACGAATGAAACAAGTCTGAGAATAAATGGCATTTGGCAAGTATTAAGTTGAAACGCTGCGGTTTGTAAAAGTAATGAATCAACGCAGATTGGTGTTTTACAAAAAATAAGCCAAGCCTGAAATGCTGTTATTTAATGAGCGAATCTGTTAAAAAAAAGAAGAACAACGTTATTCGTCCAATTAATTCTTCTACATTCGAATGTATGAGGTGGTGCACACTCTTTTTCATTTTTTTTGGTGGTTTCTTGTCGTTAGGGCAGAGTCTACAGTCGTTCTCCATTGGAGAAAGCGAACTGGCAAATGTAGATGTTTACAGCGTGTACTACGACGATTCAACAGATGTGCTTTTTGCCAGTACCGACAGAGGGCTGTACTCATACCGACAAAATAAATTTGTTCAGCATCGGGGAGATTCTCGACAGATTGGAAACTCACTGTTTCAACTCAAGAAAGATCGAAGAGGAAGATTGTTTTGCTGTAATTTGGTTGGGCAAATATTTCAAGTACATAAGGATAGGATAGAGTTGTTTTACGAACTTCCCAGAGATTCTTCTGTAGTTCAATTTAGGTTTTATTTCGACCAGCAGAACAATTTAGTTCTTAATACCCTAGATAAGGTAATGAGAGTTGATTCGTCTGGAAATGAGTCTCTTTTGTACAGCACCTGGGACTTCAGTGTAGGCCGTCGCTCGTCCAATGGAGCGAAACTTATTTCTCAAAGCTCTCAGGTAGGAGATCGTATTTATTTTATTCTGAGAGGTCGTAATAAATACCTTGTCTATGATGGTGACTCTGTTCAAATTGAGTATTTGCCCCGAACTCACAAAACCTTTGAGCATCCTATTTTTGGAATAAATAATGTTCTCTACTATGTTGCGGATGAACGATGTTGGCGCTTGGATGGTAAAGAAATGAGTGCGTCCCTTTCTATTAGTAAAGTCAATTCGCTTTATCAATTAGATGCCTCAACAGTTGTTACTATTGGTGCGTTTGAGTCCTTTGGTTATTTATTTCACGAGGATCCTAACAATTTGATCAAATGGCGCTATGAATCCAATCAGTTTTATTCCGCAGTATGCAAAAACAAGAAGGGAACGCTTTTCTTAGGAACCTTCAAGGAAGGCGTTTTTGTGGTTCCGAATCCGCGCATTCAAAAGTATACAACAACTAAATCCTTGGTCGGAATAACTGTATCAGAGGACAACAATGTTTTTACATCTAATCTTCAGAAAGAAGTACAAAAGAACCAAGAACCACGAATTGAGTACACTCACTATAACCTTGATAATCTATTTTATTTAGAAGGGAACTATTTGTTTAGGAATCATCCGATTCATGGAACGTTTTACGGTTATGGGGATCAACACGTGTGGAGAGGGGTTTGGACCAATTTAAAAGACGTAGAGGAGCACATCAATAAAATAGTTCTGGCCATTGATCACGCCGGTATTCTGGTAGTGCTTCCATCAAAGCAAGCTGACATCAATGAAGGTTTTGCAGAAAAGTTGAGCGCAACGAATTACAGAATCCATATTCCAAGTAGAGGAAAGGCAGTTACCTTTATTGATGAAACAAATAGCGTATACTTTTCAACCAGTGCAGGATTGTACAAGAAAGAATGGAATGCTTCGGAACAAGAAGAAATCCGTTTCCAGAATACTACCATCTTGGCAAACGACTTGTCGCATTATGAGGGATTACTCATTGTTGCGACGGAATCCTCAGGCTTGTTGTTTTATGACGACACGAAGTATGAATATCAAATTTCGAAGCAGCATGGATTAAAATCGAACGTAGTTACAAAAGTGGAGCGCCATAACGACCTACTTTTTATTCAAACGATTGAGGGGTTTCAGGTGTTTAATTTAAAGAAAGGAAAGTTCATTCATTTAGGGATTTCGGAAGGGATTATGACAGATAAAGTCATCAACTTTGCGCACAATCGTGAGTTTCTGTGGTTCCTGGAGAAGAATGGATTTTATCACATTCCGATTCAGATGTTAAGCGATATTCCGGCACCTGACAACACGGGTTATTTCGACTTCGATTCAATTGTAGTGAAAGGAATCAACGTGTTAGAACAAACCGAAACCATCCTCTCACATGATCAAAACGCCATTAAGTTCCATTTTGATTTTCGAAACATTGAACAGAAAAATGAGACAAGGATTTTGTACAAACTCGTTGGATTAAATAACGATTGGATTGAAATTTCGGCCAATGAAAACAATGTTCATTTTCTGTCTTTACCACCGGGAGAATATACCTTTAAAATGAAAACGGTGTACAGAAATGTGGAATCGGAGGAACGAACATTTCCATTCACCATTCGTCCACCGTTTTGGGAAACAGGTTGGTTTTTTACATTGTGTGTTTTGCTGATCGTAGGTGTGACATTCTTGATTTTTTATCTGCGATATCGTTCACTGAGAAAAAAGAAAGAGACGGAACTGCAGCATCGAAAAATGCATTTGGATATACTCGAAGCCAAACTGGGAACGATCCGCTCCCAAATGAACCCACATTTTATTTTTAATGCATTGAACTCCATTCAGGCTTTGGTGCTGGAAGAAAACGTATCCCAATCGTATGACTATATCGAAATGTTTGGGAGCCTTGTCCGAAAAACGTTGAACTACTCCGAAACGGATTTCATTGATCTTCAAGATGAGATTAACTTTTTGGAGATCTACTTAAAATTGGAGTCATTGCGCTTTAAGAAGGATTTCGATTACACGATTACAAATGATGTTGAAGATCATGTTTTGGTTCCCACATTGCTCGTACAACCCTTTTTGGAAAACGCCATTCATCACGGACTTTTGCATAAGAAAGGGAAGAAAACCCTTCATGTTCGTTTCTTTGAGCACAAAGACACCATTAACTGTACAGTGAATGACAATGGTGTTGGGCGGGCCGCGTCGAAGTTAATTAATGCCAAACGTTTGCAAGCGGAGTCATTTTCACTCAAAGCAATCAAAAGCCGAATGAGTTTGATGAATCAACAAGAAGGAAAAGGTTTTGGGTATGCCATTGAAGATTTGTTTGATGATGATGGGAATGCCGCAGGAACACGGATTACAATTCATTTCCCCAAAAAGCAAGTTTTCTAAATTTCATACAGTGAAAGGAGGATTTCATACATCACATGACCACTCGAACTTCAGCAATCCTATAACTTTAGCACATGGAGCCAATTAGAGCAATTATTGTAGATGACGAAGAAGATGCACGAAAAGTACTTAAGAAGTTGATTCAAATTTCGAATCTACCTGTTGAAGTAATTTCCATGTGTGAAGATTTGGAAGAAGCAGTGGAATCGATTCGTGCACAACAGCCTGATGTGGTTTTTTTGGATGTGCACATGCCAAAATATGCCGGATATGAGATCATCGATTTTTTTGATGAAATTACATTTGAAATCGTCTTCGTTACAGCATACGATGATTACGCTCTGAAGGCATTTGAATTAAGCGCAATCGATTATGTACTAAAGCCCGTCAATCGATTTAGTTTGAATGAAACACTTCAAAAAATTGTCAACTCGGTGAAAACGAAGCAAGCAGCAAAAGAGTTTGCCGTGCTACGTGAAGCTGTTGAAAGCAGGAAGTTTGATAAAATAGTTATCCCAGAAATTGGAGGAAATCTCGTGCTCCAACTACAGAATATTATCAGCATCAAGGGAGATGGAAATTATTCAGTGATTAGTTTGGTAGGAGGCACGAAATACACCGTGAGTAAAAACCTAAAGTATTTTGAACAGGTGATCGAAGGAGGCAGTTTTTTCCGAACTCAAAAATCGTGGATTATCAATATGGATCACCTGAAGCGGTTTAACTCTAATACAGGAGAAATTCTATTGACGGATGACTTGAAAGCCAAACTTTCTCCGCATCGAGCAGATGAATTCAAAAAACAGTTGAATCTCTGATAAAAGAAAAGCCTGAAAGAGAATGAACAATAGGTATGGTCCATTCTCCCTCAAACATAAAATGGGTTAAAGTGTTACGGCCTTGACTTCTTGATGTATTGTTCCTTCATTTCCAGCATTTCCCCAAGATCCATGATTTCCATCCGATCCGTATGAGCATGAAAAACAGGTTCCTTTCGTTCCTCCTGCTCCTCCAGCACCGCCAGATACACTGCATTGAATAGGAACAGTTGTAGCGGATGGATCAACATATACTTTGATGGAACCACCATCACCACCGTCGCCTCCAGGTCCACCATCTTCAGGACTTACGTATCCGTCGTTTGCTGTTCGATCATGCCCAGGACCACCATCTCCTCCGCTACCTCCAACAGAACTGATGTAGAAAGTTCCACCTTTGGCAATTTTGTACAATTTTCCACGTGAGCTTCCTTCGAGCCCTACTCGGCATGCGTAGATTGTTTCTCCTGTTTCGGAATGTTTCACCGCTTTTACTTTTGCGACAATATCGGGACCATCGCTACCGTTACCTCCGAAACCGCTGTAGTTACTTGAGGAGCTTCCCATGCTTCCGCTGTAAAAGGCGTGTGCTTCCATGCCATATTCAATAGGAAGTTTAATGGTACACTCTCCCGATCCAGAATACTTCGGACGAACTTTAACCAGAACGAAGTCTTTATTTGCGTCCGATCCATTGGCGGTAAGGTAAGCGCTGGTTTTGGGATTGGCACCATACGATCCAGGTACATAATTGGTACCTACACCTGAAAGATCCGAATTCACACTTTCCACTTCTAAATCTTCCACGTATGCATGTCCGCCTACGTTGGATGTTTTTAACACGCTACCATCAGCAAGTGTTACCTCGAAACCTACTTGGATTTTCTCTTCGAAATTGATTTTAGAAGGAGTTCCATTTGGGAAAACGGGGCGGATTGAAGTAACCTCTTTACCTTCTAAAGTATATTGTTTTCTGTGCGCAATTTCCTCTTCTTTGACACGGTCGCGGTCCTCTTCAATTTGTCCTTTTCCATAATCTCGATACGCTTGAATTTCTGCTTTTAGTTCGCTGACTTTCTTTTTGGAATTCAAACTCCAGTTGATGACGTCCACTTCATATTTAGAGTTACACGAATAATGAACGATCATTTCTTCAGTGAAGTACAGACAATTGTTGTTGTTCTGAACAAAAGCACACACGAATTCAGAACCTCCAAAGCTATATGGATTGTATTTTTCAGATTCCATATCGTAAGCCGATCCTTCGCCAAGTCGAACGGTGATAACCTCGCCGTTTTCATCTTTTATTATTCGGATGTACCGAGTCCCTTCGCGCATCATGCGTGGACCTTCTTGGTCGAAGTACGTATATTCTCCGCTATCCCAATTTTTGGCTAATGCTCGTTGTCCTTCTGAGGGCATTTCGGCAGTACTGTTTGATCCTCCGGTGAGCTGTTCCTTTCTTTGCTTAATGAGTTCGCGAACAGTTTGAGATTGGGAGAAAAAAGAGGGAGATATGATGGCGACCATCAGAATCATTTTTGCTAGTGTTTTCATGTCTTGAGTTAAAAAGTAAGTGAGTTATTATTAAGGTACATTCAACCTTCATGTACGTCCGTAGATGGAATCAAAAATAGGACCTCCCTTCGCCACAGAACAAGTTGAATTCTTCAAATGATGCTTTGAGTTCACAAAATTGTTTGACGGTCAATCTTCGTGGAGATACTTGAAAAAAGTGAGATTTTGTACAGCGAAGTGTGTATTTCAAGAGGTGAGAGTAGTTGAAATAAAATAATTCGTGGAGAACAAAGTTGAATCATTGAATATTAAAAACCACATTATGAAGTATGTACTTTCCCTTTGTTTTTTATCCCTTTTATGTGCTTGTACACGAGAAAAGGCAGTTTGTGTTGCCAAATCCGTTGACGGTACAGAAATGTATGTTGTTGAGGGAGATGATGTCTGTGAAGATCAAATTTCGCAGGAAAATGGTGAATATTGCGAATGTAACTGGCGTTAATGGGGGTATAGTAGTTTTTTTAAACAATGGATACAAAAATAAGCCAACACAAAAGTGCTGGCTTATCAACAAACTATAACCTAAACCTAACCTAGTTATTATAATCCTCCTCCACAGGCTTTGTACAAGTTCACGATGGATA
>JBFHGY010000002.1:0-28910 GCA_041582905.1 Crocinitomicaceae bacterium
ATTGAGCGGAGTCGAAATGTACGGTGAAATACTACAACGTTCCACGCTTCTCCTGCTCACGTTCGATTGATTCGAACAAAGCTTTAAAGTTACCAGCGCCAAATCCGCGAGCTCCCATTCGTTGAATAATTTCAAAGAACAACGTTGGACGGTCTTCTACTGGTTTCGTGAAAATTTGTAGCAAGTAACCTTCTTCGTCGGCATCAATCATGATACCTAAACTTTTCAAAGTCTCGATGTCTTCACGAAGTTCATGGTCATGCGCCATTAGGCGCTCAGGAACCGCTTTGTAGTACTCATCTGGAGGTGTACTCAAGAATTCTACTCCACGCTTGCGCATGTCAGAAACGGTTTGAATGATGTCATTGGTAGCAACGGCGATGTGCTGAACTCCAGGACCTTCGTAGAAATCAAGGTATTCCTCAATTTGCGACTTTTTCTTTCCTTCAGCAGGCTCATTGATCGGGAACTTGATACGACCATTTCCGTTACTCATTACTTTACTCATCAAAGCAGAGTATTCCGTATGGATTTGCTTGTCGTCAAACGATAGGAAATTTTCAAATCCCATTACGTCTTCATACCATTTTACCCAAATGTTCATTTCATTCCAGCCTACGTTCCCAACCATGTGGTCGATGTATTTCAAACCAACTGACTCTGGGTTGTAATCTGATTCCCACTTCATGAATCCAGGAAGGAATGTTCCTTCGTAGTTTTTGCGCTCAACGAACATGTGAACGGTCTCACCATAGGTGTAGATTCCTGCACGAACAACTTCTCCATGCTCGTCTGTTTCTACCGTTGGCTCCATGTATGATTTTGCTCCACGACTTGTCGTTTCCTCATAAGCTTTACGCGCATCTTCTACCCAAAGAGCAACCACTTTCACGCCGTCTCCGTGCTTCACGATATGATCGTTAATCGGTGATTTCGAGTTCAACGGAGTTGTCAAAATCAGTTTGATTTTATCTTGCTTGATAACGTATGAAACAGAGTCTCTCGATCCAGTTTCTAATCCTCGGTAAGCAAATGATTGGAATCCAAATGCTGTTTTGTAGAAATGTGCTGCTTGTTTTGCATTTCCTACATAGAACTCAACGTAATCTGTTCCTAAAAGAGGCAAGAAATCCTGCGCTCCTTCAAAAATCTTCTCAAGTCCGTAGTCTACGTTTTTAATATCTTTTGCCATAATAATGTCTATTTATTAGTGAACCCAAGACTGATAGTAGTCTTCCAATTCAATTTCAAGTGCTTGTTTTGTTAATTTCAGTGGTTTGAAGGTGTCCACCATCACCGCTAATTCTTCTGTTTCTGTTTTTCCGATACTTCTCTCGTAAGCTCCTGGATGTGGTCCGTGTGGAATTCCAGCAGGGTGCAAAGTAATTTGACCTTTCTCGATGTTGTTTCGGCTCATGAAATCGCCATCTACGTAGTAGAGTACTTCATCTGAGTCGATGTTACTATGATTGTACGGAGCTGGAATAGCATCTGGGTGATAATCATACAATCGAGGAACGAACGAACATACAACGAAGGCGCCCGTTTCGAATGTTTGATGAACGGGTGGTGGCTGATGCACACGACCTGTAATCGGTTCGAAATCGTGAATAGAGAATGCATAAGGGTAATTGTATCCGTCCCATCCGGCTACATCAAATGGATGTGAAGCATAGGTGTAAGAGTACAAAATCCCTTGTTTCTTGATTTTTACGGTAAAATCACCTTTTTCGTCGTGTGTTTCCAACTCTGACGGCGGACGGATGTCTCTTTCACAGAAAGGAGAATGTTCCAATAACTGTCCGAAGTAGTTTCGGTAGCGTTTCGGTGTGTACATCGGGTGAAATGACTCGACAATGAATAATCTGTTCTTTTCGGTGTCAAAATCAATTTGGTAGATGATTCCTCGTGGAATGATCAGATAATCTCCGTAGCTAAATTCGATGTTTCCAAGCTGAGTTCTGAGTTTTCCAGAGCCTTCATGAATGAAAATCATCTCGTCGCAATCAGCATTCTTGTAAAAATAGTCACGAAGTGATTTTCGTGGTGATGCAAGAACGATGTGACAGTCATTATTTACGAGGACAGGTACTCGGCTTTCCAAATAATCATCCTTTGGGGGAACAGTATATCCTTTAAAACTGCGCATTTGAAGCTGTCTTTCATGAGCAATTTCAGGGTTGAGGTCAATGCTACCTTCAAATTTTGTCACTACCGTTGGTGGGTGCAAATGATACATGAGCGAAGACATCCCGTCGAATCCGATGGTTCCGAACAACTGTTCTTGATGTAGCTCCCCATTTTCTTTGCGGAAAACGGTATGACGTTTATGTGGAATCTTTCCAAGTTTTTGATAGAATGGCATGTTTTTGTTGTGTTAAATGAATACTTAATTTATTTCAGAGAGAAACAGCATTCACTCTGGCTTCCGAATGATAAGGAAATGAAGCAATAAATTGAGTTCTGACCACATTGTGATTCGCATTTGCACAAATATAAGCATTACTCATCCGACAGAAAAATGACTAGAATCAGGAATTTAAGGATTGACAAAAAAAGTAGTGTTCATTATAGGATATTCGTTAAATATTCCCTCTATTTGTGAGACTAAGAATTAGGTATGAGAAAAGCATTGGTTATCGGCGCAGGAGGTCAAATTGGAACTGAGTTAGTTCTACGCTTGCGCGAGAAATTAGGTGTAGAAAACGCAATTGCTGCGGATGTAAAAACTGAATGTCCACCATCTTTGAAAGAAGGTATTTATGTTCAAATGGATGTTCTGGACCGCGAAGCTGTTCGGGAGTACATCATTAACGAAAAGGTAACCGAAGTTTATTTATTGGCAGCGCTGCTTTCTGCCACTGCTGAAAAGAATCCTGATTTCGCTTGGCGCCTGAACATGGAAGGCTTATTCACCATTTTGGATCTTGCCAAAGAAGGATACGTTCAAAAGATTTTCTGGCCAAGTTCGATCGCTGTGTTCGGACCAACAACACCAAAAGATCAAACGCCGCAACGAACAATCATGGAACCAAGTACCGTGTACGGAATTTCGAAGCAAGCAGGAGAAAGATGGTGCGAGTATTACCACAAGAAATTCGGTGTTGACGTACGAAGTATTCGTTACCCAGGATTGATCTCATACACCACTTTACCCGGTGGAGGAACGACTGATTACGCGGTGGATATTTTCTACCAAGCAAAACTCGGAAATTCGTATTCTTCGTTTCTGAATAGTGAAACACGATTGCCAATGATGTTCATGGATGATGCTATTCGGGCAACACTTGATTTGATGGAGGCTCCATCAGAAAATATCAACATTCGTTCGTCGTACAACCTCAATGGGTGCGACTTTACGCCAGAGGAGATTGCAAGCGAAATCAAGAAGCACATCCCAGACTTCGAAATTGACTACGCACCTGACTACAGACAAGACATAGCGGATACGTGGCCTAACTCCATTGATGATTCTTCAGCACGTGAAGATTGGGGCTGGAAAGAACGTTACAGTCTTCCTGATCTAGTGAAAGTTATGCTCGAAAATGTGGACGTTCGATTGTTAACAGAAAATTGAAGATTTAACACCTGTAGCCGTTGGTGCGGAAATCCGCACTTTTTTGTCGACGAAAATCATAAATTGGACGAAATTATCCGTATTTTGTTTGCAGATAAAGATTGTCTTTGTACATTCGTTACGAACTAGAACTTGTTAAACTATTATACTCCTGAACTTTGATATAACTTTGTTATGACAGTAAAAAAATTCTTGGCGTATACATGTATATTATTCATTAGCGGCTCTCTTTCCGCAATGGCGCCAATCATCGGTGATCAAGGTGGACTCAACCAGAAGGTCGATGGCAAAAAGCAGGGTAAATGGATTTATCTTGGTAAAGATCGTCCTGCAATGGGGTATCCATCCGATGGAAAAATAGAAGAAGGGTCTTACATCGACGACCGGAAAGAAGGAGAATGGGTAAAATACCACAGCGACGGTGAAACACCAAAACTCAAAGGAACTTACGAAAACAATCGTCCAAGCGGACCGTACATTAAGTACTACCCAGATGGGACGGTGAAAGAAGAAGGAACGTTTACACGAAACAAATACAACGGTTCGTTGAAACGTTATCACAAAAATGGCGTTGTAGAGTACGAGGCTGATTATTCGGAAGATGGAAAAGAGCAGGGTACAGTAAAATACTACTATGCAAACGGACAAGAAGAGTTTGTATACGAAGCGCAAAATGGAATTCCTTCAGGTAAAGCAACGCGCTACTATGAAAACGGTGATATTAAAGAAGTAATATTCTATTCAGCGGATGGAAAAGTAGAGAAGTCGGAACAACGCGAAATGGTAAGTGCACCAGTGAATCACGTAGATCCTGAGCCTTCAAAAGAAACAGCACCAAGAATTGTGACTCCAAGAACAAAAGGAGCGCCGTTTAAAGCAAACGGATACAACAAGGTGTATAACGAAAATGATGAGATTAGTCAAGACGGTGAGTTCAGAAATGGTCGCCTTTGGGACGGAAAAGTATATGTGTACGATTCGGATGGAATCCTACTCAAAGTAAAAGTCTTCAAAAACGGAGTGTACCATTCAGACGGACAGCTCTAACAAACTAGAAAGCAAATGAGGCTCCTTTCGGTTAAACGGAAGGAGCCTTTTTTATGATATGCTGCGAAATCTATGATTCCATTCTGGGATTCGTTATATTTGACCTTCTTGATTCTATGATGAGAATCATCCATACTAAACAACTGTTTCTACTAAAAGTTTAAATAATCTATGAGCAAAAAAGGTGAGTTGGAAATCCCTGACTTTCGAAACACCCCAACCATTGATAAGGTGGGAGTTGAGGAGAGAGTGTCCAGATTTCAAAAACGAAGCATCAAAACGGAGTCGAAAATGCAGGGTCTAAGAATGGCGCTGAACATGATCGATCTTACGACATTAGAAGGAAAAGATACGCCGGGAAAGGTGAAACAGATGTGTTATAAAGCACAACATCTTCATGATGTTCATCCTGGGTTACCAACGGTGGCAGCTGTATGTGTGTATCCATCAATGGTGAAAACAGCGGTAAATGAAGTGAAAGGAAGTGGTGTAAAAGTAGCATCAGTTTCTACTGCGTTTCCAAGCGGTCAGGCACCTTTAGAGGTGAAATTGATCGATACGAAGTTTGCCGTGGATCAAGGGGCGGATGAGATCGATATGGTTATCTCTCGTGGGAAATTCCTGGCAGGAGATTACAACTTTGTATTCGATGAAATCGCTGCGATCAAGGAGGCATGTGGAAAAGCTCGTTTAAAGGTGATTTTGGAAACAGGTGAATTGGTAACACTCGATAATGTCCGCAGAGCAAGCGATATCGCAATGTATGCAGGAGCCGATTTCATTAAGACGTCAACAGGAAAAATTAAGCCAGCAGCGACAATGCAGGTAACGTACACGATGCTCGAAGCGATTCGTGACTTCCATCTAAAAACAGGAAGAATGGTGGGGATGAAGCCAGCAGGTGGAATCTCTAACTCGAAATTGGCATTGCACAACCTCGTAATGGTGAAGGAAACTCTCGGAAATGAATGGCTCACCAACGAATGGTTCCGATTTGGAGCAAGTAGCCTTGCGAATGATGTGCTTATGCAAATCATGAAAACAGAAACAGGTATTTATCAATCAAGTGATTATTTCTCAATCGATTAAATATGGCGAAAGAACAAATGAAAGGTTGGGATTATTCTCCCGCTTTGGAAAGCACATCGCACGTAGAAATCAAAAAGCGATACGAATTATACATCAATGGTGAATGGGTAAAGCCCGCATCAAAGAAATATTTTAAAACAACGAACCCTGCCAATGAGGAGTTATTGGCAGAGGTGGCACACGCGAACGAAAAGGATGTCGATAAGGCGGTGAAAGCGGCTCGAAAAGCATACGATGAAGTGTGGTCGAAAATTAGTCCTGCGGAAAGAGCAAAATACATTTTCCGTATCGCGCGTTTGATGCAAGAGCGCTCTCGTGAGTTTGCGGTGATCGAATCCTTGGACGCTGGAAAAACCATCCGCGAATCCAGAGATGTCGATGTGCCATTGGCATGTAACCACTTTTTCTATCACGCTGGATGGGCGGATAAATTAGAGTACGCATTTCCAAACAGAAAAATTGAACCGCTAGGTGTAGCTGGACAAATCATTCCTTGGAACTTCCCATTGTTAATGGCAGCATGGAAAATTGCGCCAGCATTGGCGACGGGAAATACAGTGGTGCTCAAACCAGCGGAAACGACGCCATTGACGGCGCTTAAGTTGGCAGAAATCATTCACGATGCTGGACTACCTCCTGGAGTGGTGAATATCGTAACAGGTTATGGTGATACAGGTGCTGCTATTGTGAATCACGACGATGTAGATAAAATTGCCTTCACAGGGTCGACAGGAGTTGGAAAAATCATCCAGAAAGCAATTGCTGGAACGAACAAAAAGGCAACGCTCGAATTGGGTGGTAAGTCTGCGAATATCATCATGGAAGATGCGCCAATCGATCAAGCCGTAGAAGGTGTGATCAACGGAATTTTTTTTAATCAGGGACATGTGTGTTGTGCTGGTTCTCGCTTGTTTATTCAAGAAGGGGTAGTGGACACGGTGATTGAGAAATTGAAGCACCGAATGAAGTCTTTAATCGTTGGAAATCCTTTGGATAAAAACACTGACATTGGTGCGATTAACTCGAAAGAACAATTGGATGTGATCAATGGATACTTAGAAATTGGTGAAAAGGAAGGTGCAGAGATGTATCAAAGTCCATGTGATTTGCCTGATTCTGGTTACTACTGCCGTCCTACTTTGGTGATGAACCTCGCGCAGTCAAGTGTGTTGGTGCAGGAGGAAATTTTTGGACCTGTCTTGGCCATTCAAACGTTCAGAACGATCGATGAAGTCATTCAAAAAGCGAACAATACGCCGTATGGATTGGCTGCAGGAGTTTGGACAGACAAAGGTTCACGTATCTTCAACTTAACAACGAAGTTGAGAGCAGGTGTAATTTGGGCGAATACGTACAACAAGTTTGATCCAACCTCACCGTTTGGAGGATACAAGGAAAGTGGTTTTGGTCGAGAAGGTGGTGTCCACGGACTCGAAGGTTACCTTAAAATGAATTAAGATGGAACGATTGGAAGTATTGAAAACGTACAAAATATATATCGGAGGAAAATTCCCTAGAACGGAATCGGCTCGTTATTATTCACCCAAAAATGCCGAGGGTCAAGTTTTAGGTAATATCTGCCTCTCATCTAGAAAAGATGTGCGTAATGCTGTAGTAGCTGCGCGTAGTGCTTTCGGTGGATGGTCAGAGCGAACTGCATTCAACAGAAGTCAGATTTTATATCGTATGGCTGAAATGTTGGAAGGACGAAGTGCTCAGTTTGTGGAAGAATTAATTCTTCAAGGCGCGACAAAAGCGAAAGCGGAGAAAGAAGTTCATTTGGCAATCGATCGATTGATCTATTACGCTGGATGGTGCGATAAGTACACGCAGGTATTGAGTAGTGTAAACCCTGTTGCGTCGTCACATTTCAATTTCTCAGCGCACGAAGCAACGGGAGTAGTGGGTGTTTTTGTTGGACAAACGACTGCTTTAATTGACTTAGTGTCTATCGTTGCTCCAATCATTGCAGGAGGAAATACGTGTGTGGTCATTGCGAACGAAAATATGCCATTAAGTGCGATTACTTTCGCGGAGGTATTGAATACATCTGATCTTCCAGGAGGGGTGGTGAATATCTTGACAGGAAAGCAATCAGAAATGCTACCGTCATTAACGACGCACATGGATGTGAACGCTGTTGCATATTGTGGGAATGATAATGAAGTGCTAAAAAGCATTCAATTGAACGCGGTAAACAACTTGAAGCGTGTCCGAAATTATGACAGAAACTGGATGGACGCCGACGCGCAAGATTTGTATTTCATCTCCGACTTCCAGGAGTTGAAAACAACATGGCACCCGATTGAAAATATCGGAGGAGCTACTTCTTCGTATTAAGAATAGAAACACTGATTGAAGCCTGCTTCTCGTTTGAGAAGCAGGCTTTGTTGTTTTAGAGAGAGTTTTTTTGCAGATGTGTGATAGAGTTGAGTGCTAATTGTGTGTAATTGATCGAAAAAACGTATTTTAGTTTGCACTGAAAAAAATCGATTCGTTCGATTTCGAGATAACCTTGACCCAGCCCAACTACTATGAAAAAGTCAAAAGCGCTTCTTCCTACTCCCGATTCTACCACTGGACGAAGTTCATTTATTCCTGATTCAAGAAATGAAAAAGAGAAGAGCGATACTCAGCCCTTTATTCAGCCAACGGTTCAACAAAAGAGAGAGAAATCTACTCCGAATGATCGGTTAGAGCAAGAGGCGGAACAGACTGCAACGAGTGTCACAAGTGGAGAGCGTGTTTCGGAGTCAGCTATTTCTGCTTCTGCACCGGCAAGTATTCAGCGCACTCCTTTGGAGGATCAAAATGATTTTTCGGTAGAAGAAGGAGAGAGAATAGCGACGGATAACGAAGAGTACGTTCACTTATCTGAGTTTATCGATGCTCCAGGAAGGCAGGCCTTTTCGGATTACGAAGAACTTCTTGCGTTCGCGTCGATGAAAGCACAGAATGTGGGATTATCTGAAGGACGTGATTACTGGTACTCGCAAGGAACACATGGAGTGGCGGTGTTTAAACTCAATGAAGGAGAAAATTTTTCGGATGAGGGTAAAATCTTCGTGAGTCCAGAAGGTCGTTTTTTGTTAGCGCACATATATAGGAGATCGCTTGCGGGTAATGGATCGGGGCAAGCGCTTCGAGCGTCGGGCGGTTTTGGAGATCAGCATGATATCGGAAGAATATTCTCGCATCGCAATTCGAACTTGGTCGCTTTGCTGTCTGTTGATGGTAGAATCTATCGCATGTCTAGTTATGATCGAAGTATTGTTGATCCCGAAGCAACCGATGTGGATGGATATTACGATATGGTAGACGATTATCGATCGGGTGATCTGGAGTTAACTGATCAGGAGGGGCGATTGCTATACAATGCACTTATCAAATCTCAAGCGCTTGATATGTTATCTGAGGCATATATCAGTTTGGAGGAAACGGAAGAGCTCTTGGCTGAGCAACCAGCAAAAGAGATGGCTGACTACCTACGAACGATGAAAGATCAGGAGGTGGAGTTTGATATTTGGATTTCCTTGTTGGAAGAAGTGGAAACCGATATGGATAGTCAGGTGAGCTTTTTTGAGAATGCAGGCGTGGCTGAAGTGATGGTCTTAAATATTATTGATGGATCGAGGACGCCTGCGCATTATCATACAGCGAAGTCTCAGCTCAAGCAGGCGAAATCAGGAGTGGAATCACAAAGAGCAGCGTACAGAAGTGGAATGATTGATAAAAATCCGCTTTCAAGAATGTTGGGACCAATGTTGTATCATGTCGATCCAGATGAGTTTACGGATGATGGAGCACTTCAAGCAGAAATGGTAGCCAAAGTCGCGGAATTGAAGGTGAAAGTGAAAACCTTTGAGAAGGAAGTCGTGAAGGGGAGTGTGGATCCACAAGATTTATCTTCGGCTGTGGCTGAAGTACACAGTCAACTCGATATCAGAAGTACGATGGAGTTCGCGATGAGTTCAGATCAAATGGATGAATTCAGTCAACGCGCAGAGGAAGCAGGAAACAGGCATGGCGAAGCCGGAATGGCTTATTCTTTAGGTATGACTGCCTTGGGAGCAACAGTGGGTGCGTTTAATCCTGTGTTGGGTGCGCTCATTTTCATGGGAGAACTCGGAGGTTCAGCGATGGAGTTGAAGAGTGCGTATGATTTATATCAATTATCAGAAGGATATTACGATAAGGCTTCTGCAGTGGTAGATCCAGATGCCGCATGGACTCAATTTATGGTGCAGTCGGTTATGTTCGCTTTGGAGTTGGCTATGGAGGCATTCCCGATCGGATTGGACATGTATAATACGTACAAGGTGAATCAGTGGTCGAATATCGCTGATGCTGCCGATGTTATCAGTGCTGTTGATGTTCCAACAAGCGCGGTGACACCGCCTGTGATGACTCCAAATTCAGCTGTTCCAGAAACAACTTTCCCAAGAACGCGAGGTGATGAATTGGCGGAAGCATTAGGCTACCCAGAGTTGCCAAGTCGCACCGATTATATGTGGGTGAAAGGACCAAAAGATGTGCCTTACGTCCGAAGACGAAATTCAAATGCTCCACAAAGGTATTATGACCCAGAGACACGAACCTTTCCTACGGGATCTCCACGTCGTTCGTCAAGTAGAAGTGGTTCGGGTTCTGTTAGTGGGCATCATCGACCAGATATTGTTCGACCAGAAAACCAGCGTAAGTACAGGGCACTGTCTGAAAAGACGGCTGGCACAGGGGGAATCCAAACCATCACGGGATATAAAAACGCCGATGGAGGTGTTGTTGTGAAGATTGAAGGGTGGATTCGGGATGGAATCAAGCGTTTAGGCTTTGAACGAATGGCAGCCAGAGGAGTTGGGGAAATTGGGCTGGACGGATATGAAAATGCGCATTTGTGGGGACCTGGTTTCGGAGATGAAGCGCGAGCAGGGATTATGTATGCGCCGAGAGAGCTTAATCAAGCATTTCAACGTTTAGGAATTGAGCTTCGCATTCGTGATTTGCGCGATTTAGGGTATGATGTACATTTGAGGGCGACAGCTGAAGCATATGATAAAACAACTTTAGGCGATCTGGGGTATCGATTGTATCGTGGGGAAGAGGTGTTGAAGTCAGTGAAGTATGAAGTAGGAGTGTTGGATCCTCGGACAGGTGAGGTGAGACGTTTATTTGATGTTGAAATTCATGTAGATCTTCCTCCTTCGGGTCGCGTAACGGCTGAACCCATTCTCGAATTATCGGGCTACCGTGAGTTGGATTCAATTCCTACGTCAAGGTAAGGATACCACTATTTAGTTGCTACAGAAAAATCTAAACACAAAAAAAAAGTCCAAACTTTCGCTTGGACTTCCTTTCGAGTTTCCTCGTAGTCTTATTGAAGTGTAAATGTAATCGGTAATCGACAACGTGCTCTTACCTTTTCACCTTTTACTTCTCCCGCTTCCCACTTAGGCATGTTACGCACCAAGCGTTTCGCTTCTCTGTTTAATTCGTCTGTAATTCCTCCACGCATTACGTCTACTCCTGTAATTGACCCGTCAGGTTCAACAACGAATGTTACGTATACACGTCCTTGGTCACCAAGCTCTCGCGAAATTTCAGGATACTGTACGTTTTCCTGAATCCACTTTTTCATTGCCGCTGGACCTCCTGGGAATGCTGCTTCAACATCTGGGAAATCGACAATCTCTGCCTTTTTCACTGGTTGAGGCTTTGGCCCTGGTGGGATTGGCGGTGGTGGTGGAGTCACGTTTCTCGGCGGTGGCTCTGGTTTTGTGTCTTGCTCAGGTGTCTCTTCCGATGGTGGAGGAGTAATTGGAGCTTGCTGCTCTTCTGGTGGAGTTTCTGGTGGCTCCTCTACGTTCACTTCTTCCTCAAATCCAGTATCCGAATCGCGAACAGCAATTAAACTATCCCCTTTATCTTCAGCTGGAGTAGAATAAGTGAAAGAGGCCAAAACAAGACTACCTGTGAATAACATCCCAACGAAAGTCATTGGGTATCTCAGGCGCTCATTGTTTGCTTCTTCGCTTTTCTTTAATTCCATAACGCATTGAATTAGGTTGTAAATATATGAATAAAATGTCACAAATTTCGTGCCGAATAATCAGTAACACGAACGGTAAAGTAAATGAAATGTGCCCATCCCTAGAGATGCACCTACCAAATCGAAAAACAAATTCCATCCATTGAACCAAGGTAAGAAACCTGAAGCATATAATGAAATTTCAGAGGCTACTGCGAGCAAAACAGCAAAGCCCGCAACGATTGGAAATGCTCGTTCGCGAAGGGTTTCATATTTCAATTGCTTTTTTCCAATTCCTAACCAGATATGCGTAAACCCCAAAAACATAAAGAGGTGTACAAATGATCGTGCTGGAACACATCCAAAGTATATGGGACAACTGTCATTGAGTGGTGTATAAAACACCAATCCCATCAACATAATCCATGAAATTCCAGGAAGGAGCAATCGAAACGGAATCATCTCACTGCTTATCCGATCAACTCAGCGTATGCTTCTGCGTCCAATAAAGCTTCAGCTTCAGAAGTATCAGTCATACGGATTTTAATCATCCATCCTCCTTCGTACGGATCACTGTTTACTGTTTCTGGTGCAGATTCAAGTTCTTCGTTGAATTCAATTACTTCTCCAGAAACTGGCATAAACAAATCAGAAACAGTTTTTACGGCCTCTACAGATCCAAAAACTTCTTCTTTGTCTAAGGTTTCACCTTCTGTTTCAATTTCAACGTAAACGATATCACCTAATTCGCCTTGAGCGTATGCTGTGATACCTACGGTAGCGATGTCTCCATCAATACTTACCCACTCGTGATCTTTTGTGTACTTAAGATTATTTGGTATGCTCATTTTGATAAATTTTCTACGCAAATCTAACTTTTTTTCATGCATTCGTTCCGAGTTTGACCATTTAGTTCTAAACAAATCTGAAATCTTTTTAACGATGCTCGGAATGCTACTGAATCGGAAACTTGCTTCCATCTGAAAATACAATGTATTCTGAACAAGTTGATGCTTCCAATTATGGTTTTAACTAACTTAGCGCTATGATAAATCAGGATCAACTCAAAGCATTACAAGATCGAATCGAGAAAATTGGGGAGTACCTCAGTGTGGAAGAGAAGCGCATGCGGCTCAAGGAGGAAGAATTGAAAACGCAAGACCCCGAGTTCTGGAATGACCCCAAAAAGGCGGAGGTGCAAATGAAGTTGATCCGTGGGTTGAAATTTTGGATCAATGCGTACGATGAGTTGATGACCTTATTCGGTGATGTCGAAGTATTGTATGAATTCGCAAAAGAAGGAGAAGCAGAAGAAGCGGAAGTAGATGAGCATTTCGAAAAGTTACAAGAGTCTGTAGAAGAATTGGAACTGAAAAATATGCTTTCTGGAGAGGAAGATTCTCTCAACGCGGTACTCCAAATAACCTCAGGAGCGGGAGGTACGGAAAGTTGCGATTGGGCGTCTATGTTGATGCGTATGTATACCATGTGGGGACAAAAGAACGGATACAAAATTCAAGAACTCAACTATCAAGCGGGAGATGTAGCTGGAATAAAAACGGTTACGCTGGAATTTACTGGTGATTTTGCTTTCGGATATTTAAAAGGAGAGAATGGAGTGCATCGTTTGGTGCGTATTTCTCCGTTTGATTCAAATGCGAAACGACATACTTCTTTTGCTTCTGTATATGTATATCCATTAGTGGATGATTCCATCGAAATTCACGTGAATCCTGCGGATGTGACGTTTGAAACATTCCGAGCTGGTGGAAAAGGTGGACAGAATGTCAACAAGGTTGAAACGGCTGTTCGTTTGCGTCACGAACCGAGTGGAATCATTATCGAAAACTCGGAGTCGCGCTCGCAATTGGCTAATAAAGAAAAAGCCATGCAGTTGCTTCGCTCACAGTTGTATGAGTTAGAATATCGTGCTCGAATGGAAAAAAGAGCAGAAATTGAAGCCGATAAGAAAAAGATTGAGTGGGGGTCGCAAATCAGAAACTACGTGCTGCATCCATACAAACTCATCAAAGATGTGAGAACGAGTCATGAAACTGGAAACGTTGATGCAGTGCTAGATGGAGACCTAAATTCATTTTTGAAAGCCTACTTGATGGAGTACGGAAGTTAAGCCTAAAAACAGAATTTTTTTTCAATGAATGCCTGTTTTTTGAGCATAAACGGATAATTTTCTGGTCCGAATATTGCTAATCTTTCATTGCGTTTAATTGAATTGGTTATATTTGCGCTCGCTCAGAAGATCACCTACTATTAGACGAGTGAAATAGATTTGTGAAGAATGATACTTGAAACAATTTACCTAAAAGATGGAGGACAATTCTCCGAATACGTTTCCGAATGGGCGGCTTCGAAAGGAATTGAAACTGTTTCTTATGAATTTAAACCAAGTGAGGATCAAGAACCTCACGGACTCCTACTAGTGAATGAAAATCAGGATATCCGCCGTGATATTGGCGAGATATACGCTTTGTTTGATCGCAAACACATTCCAACACAAAAAATCGACATTAACGGTACTTTACAAGTAGCTATCAACAGCTTCCGTATGTGGGTTGATAAAAACAAGTGCAAGCGTGTTTTGGTGCTTGGTGATGACGAGTTAGTGAAAAACGAAAACCTTGATCGTTTCTTCACCAACGTAAAATAAGTCCCAGATAATCTTATTGATTTGAGAGTCGACATGCGAGGGATCGTATGCGTCAAATTGGTGCGTCACGCACTTCGGACTTCGAGAGCCTCAGTCCTCGTAAGGTTTCCGTTGGGTGAGCGCGGTGTGTTGAGCCTGTCGAAATGGAGTCGAACCCAACTATCTCATCACCACTTTCGGTTCATCACTATCAGAAAATCCACTGTTGGTAGGTTCCCATAACTCAATTCGATTGCCCTCAGGGTCGTTAATGTGAAGAAATTTACCGTAGTCATAGCTTTCAATGCTGTCTACAATTTCGACATTTTTCGAACGCAACTCTTTTTCAAAAGCTTCTAGGTCATCCACTCGGAAATTAATCATTACTTGTTGCGAGGGATCACCAAAATAACCAGAAGAAGATTCAAATGTGCCAAGCTGTAGCTGTCCCGTTCCTTGTGCGGACGGGTGATTAAACTCAAACATAACACCGTAATCATTTGCAGGCATTCTAAGCACGGACGTATACCATTCGCGCATTTCCTTCGGACGGTCAAATTTTAAAAAGATGCCGCCAATCCCAATAATTTCTGCCATACTCGTTTTTGCCTAAATCTAAGCATTCTCGAGTTCTTTTTCCACCGTTTCTGTTTGAACAAGTTCAGGAAGCTCGATTTCTGTTCGTGTTAAATCTTCCAATGTTTCTCTACGTCGAATAAGACGTGCCTCACCATTGAAAATAAGTACTTCTGCTGGTCGCATTCGTGCGTTGTATTGATTACTCATGGAAAATCCATACGCTCCAGCATTTGAAATGGCGAGAATATCACCTTCACTGACTTCGTTCAACAAGCGGTCGTGTCCTAAGGTGTCGCTTTCGCAAATGTATCCGACAATCGAGTACAGCTTTTTCTCTCCTTCTGGATTGGAAATATTGGCGATTTCGTGATATGCGTTATAGAACATCGGACGCAATAAGTGGTTTTGTCCACTATCCACGCCAACAAAAACGGTGGATGTTGTTTGTTTCACAACATTTGTTTGGACAAGTAACTTTCCGGCTTCACTCACAATGAATTTTCCTGGTTCAAACCATAATTCTAAATCGCGGTTTGTTCTCTCACAAAACGCTTGGAAAGATTCAGCGATTCGCTTGCCAATAACTTCGATTTCAGTCACTAAATCACTTTCCTTGTACGAAACTTTGAATCCGCTTCCGAAATCCAAGAACTGAAGGTTGGGAAATAACTCGGAAGCGTCATAAAGTAACTCTGCACCGCGTAAAAACACATCTGGATCAATGATGTCGCTACCTGTATGCATATGCAATCCGATTACGGACATATCATAATGTTCAACAATTCGACACACGTGACGAAGTTGATGAATGGAAATCCCAAATTTAGAATCGATGTGTCCCACGGAAATATTGGCATTTCCTCCAGCCATGATATGTGGATTGATACGAATACAAACGGGAACCTCTCCGCCATAAGTACTTCCAAACTTTTCCAACATCGAAAGGTTGTCCAGGTTGATGTGCACACCCAATTCAACGGCCTCCTGAATTTCTGAAAACGAAACACAATTGGGTGTATACATAATTTTGGAAGGTTCAAATCCAGCGCGAAGTCCCAAGTGGATTTCACCAATAGAAACAGCATCCAATCCAGCTCCTTCCTGTTTAAGCAAGCGTAAAATGTTTACATTGTTCAATGCTTTCAATGCGTAATGAAGCTTTACATCAAGCGGATTGAAGGCTCTGTGTAACTTTTTGTACTGCTCAATGGTTACATTAGCGTCGTAAACATACGTCGGCGTTCCGAACGTCGTGGCAATAGATTGAAGTGTCTCTGTTGTCATGTCTGATAATTAGGTGGCAAATTTACGACGTTTTAATAAATAACTAAAAGTTAAAATTGAAATAATCAGTTAAAATATTAACATTAAACGATTTTTGTTGATCATTGTACAGTCACTCAAAATTGAATCTCATGAGAAATCTTCTAGCCATTCTTCTTCTTAGTCCACTGTTTTCATTCGGACAGTCTGTTCATACCCAGCAGGTAGCTTCCAATATCGATGAAGTAAAGTTGTATTTAACAGCGGGACAAATGAGTCATCAGCAATCGGTTCGCTTAATGAAAGGACGTAATAAATTGATCTTCCCCGGAATTTCAGCGTATGCTGATCCTCAATCGATTCAATTTAAGGCATCTGGGGCTTACAGATTGGTGTCTGTATCTACGGAAATGGATTTTTTAGCGGCCGAACAGTTTAATCCACGGATTTCTGTGTTGAAGGATTCACTGGAATTGTTGCAAGATGACTTGCAGTTAACGACAGATCAAATGGATGCCTATCAGGCGGAAAAGACCTTGATGAATACGAATCGTGATTTGGGTGGAGAATCGCAAAACTTAACGGTTCAGCAAATTAAGGAAGCTGGAGAGTATTTCCGTAAACGAACATTAGAAATCAATCAGGAGTTGTCAAAATTCCGAAAGAAAGAGCGTTTGTTGGTGGCGGATCTTCAAAATATGAGAGCGCAATTGGTGGAGTTGAATTACAATGAAAACCAACGAAGTAATCAAGTAGTGATTCTTCTCGATATGGATCAGGCGACAACGATGGATACAGAATTGAAGTACCTCGTTACAGATTGCGGTTGGGCGCCTACCTATGATCTTTCAGCTGAGGATATTTCTGGGAAAATCAACCTGAAGTACAAAGCGCAAGTCTACAATAATACTGGAAACGATTGGACAGATGTTGCGTTAACTCTCTCTACTGCTGATCCGCAGTTGTCAGCATCTCATCCTCAATTGAGTCCGTGGTACCTCTCAGAAAACTATGCAGTTTCAGGAGCCATCGGCAAAAAGAAGTATTATGCTCCGGTTCAGCGTCAACAGGATTATCGACAAGGTGTTGTTTCCAATTTAAATTGGGCAAACGGTCGGGTGTACGACAACTACTATGAATCAGGAAGTATCAATCAAGGCTTTAATAAATCAGGGTATTTCGATCGAAGTCAGGCTGAATTAGGAGTACGAAAAGATGTGAATGCACAAAATGTGCAAATGCGCTCCATTGATATCTCTGAGCTGTCAACGGAATTTGAAATCAAGAATACCTTCTCATGTCCTTCGGATATGAAACCATATACTGTGGACGTGAAAGATGTGGATTTGGATGCAACGTTCTCTCATATTACAGTTCCGAAGTTGGATCGATCTGCTTTCTTAATGGCGAACATTATCGGTTGGCAAGATCTTGAGTTAATTCCAGGTCCAACGAATGTGTACTTCGGAGGTGTGTATGTGGGCGTTTCTCAAATTGATACGCGCAATGTTTCGGATACTTTGAGTCTTTCTTTCGGAAGAGATGATAAAGTAACAGTGATGCGAAAATTGAAAAAGGAGTTCAGTACGAAGCGTGTAATGGGAAATTACAAGCGCGATTCTTATATGTATGAGGTGGCTATCCGTAATAACCGCTCAACGCCAATCAATATTGAAATCTACGACCAAGTTCCAATCTCGCAAAGCAGCCAAATTAATGTGTCGGAAGATGAAATCTCAAATGGAGAAAAGAATGATGAAACAGGAGAGGTGAAATGGCGTGTGAATGTTGCTGCGAGTGGAGTAGTCAGCAAAGAAATAGGCTATACGGTGAAGTATCCTAAGAACATGCGTGTAGAAGTGCAGCGCTTCAGAACGGTGTCCTGTCCGTCTTTCTAAAACTTGATTCTGAATGAACTTTCGTTCGCAACAATTTTCTTAATACATTTGCGTTCTTATTAGATATGAATAGAATAGCCCCTTTTCTCGTGTTTTTATGCTTGACTGTCTCTTTTTCAGGATGGAGTCAGCGTTATTCTCGTTCAGAATTGGGGGTAATGGTCGGAACATCCTATTACATAGGTGACCTCAATCAATTTCGACATTTTCGCGATGCGAAACTAGGCGGTGGATTGTTTTATCGATACAATGTGAATGCGCGCGTAGCTATTCGTGGAACATTCAATTACTTGCGTGTTGAAGCAGATGATGCGGATGCACGAATTGAGTTGTATCAGGAGAGAAACCTCAATTTTAAGTCAACTATTTGGGAGCTTGGAAGCGGCGTAGAGTTCAATTACTTTCCATTCAGAATTGGAGACGACCGTTTCAAAGGAACAGGATATTTGTTTGCAGGATTGGCGGCTTTTCGTATGAATCCAATGACGGAGTACAATGGTGACGATGTCGCACTACAGGAATTGGGAACCGAAGGACAAGGAACCTCGCTTTCACAAAAAAGTAAGTATAGCTTGATTCAAATGGCAGTGCCGTTTGGCTTCGGTGGACGTATTTCTCTAGGGGAGATTGGATCGCTTGGAGTAGAGTTTGGTGTCCGTAAAACATTCACGGATTATTTGGATGATGTGGGCGCAGGAACGTATGTAGATCCAGATGCCTTGGCGGCAGAAAACGGACCTTTAGCTGCGGAACTATCCAATCGATCAGGAAACCGTTTTGGAAAGCGCGGAAATGATTCAACCAAAGATTGGTATTTCTTCACTGGCGCAACCTTAACATTCAAAATTGGCCGTCAAATTACCTGTCCAGGTAACCCGAGATAAATTTATCCAACACCGCGTAGCAGCACCGTTGGTAATCTAACGATCCAACAATCCAGTAATCAGAAAATCGAAAATCGCAGCGAGCTAACACCGCGCAGCAGCCACGAAGTGAATCGAACTACCTACACGTCCTAACGCGTCTTCCAAACACACTCGCATCTCCTGCATCTTCTGCACGTTTAAACCAAGAGCAGGCTTGATCAAGTTCACCTTTCTCAAGATAGCAATCTCCAATTCCAGCCATGGCAAGTGTGTAATTTTGTTGATACAGTAAACTGGTTTCCATGAGTTCAATGGCTTGGTCGTATTTTTTTTGTCCCGCGTAAATGGCGCCTAAATTGTAGTAACTCATGGCATAGCGTGGCTCTACCTTTATGGCTTTTTTGTAGGCTTTGATGGCTTCATCTGTTTGATCTAAAAAACTGTAAGAAACACCCAAAGAAACATGGTATTCAACGCGATCTTTGTCAATTTCAATAGCCGCCAAATAATCTGAAATGGCACCTTTATGATTGTTCAATGCGCGCTTCATTTTTCCACGTTGGTAGATGTATAGCGATGAATCGGGGGCAAGCTTGATGACATCATCGTAGATGGAAATCACTTTTTGGAACTGTCGCAGTTGCTCATAGTTGCGGGCTTCATCCAACATGTCTTCAATCTGAAGTGTTTTTGCGTTCAATTTTGATTTACAGTTCTCTCGTAAATACTGATGGGCTTGATAAAGTCCCAATTGATCTGCCGTAAACATATCGTTGCAGGCAGTCTCTAAATCACCAATCGAATCGTTGACCATTCCGCGTAAAAAGTAAAACGTCGGATCATTTGGGTAACGGTCTATCAATTCCGAAAAATCGCCAATGGCAATAGAATATTGACGCAAGTCTGCAGTGACTTTTCCATGCATTTCAAGAATGTCTTTATGGAAATTTCCACGTTTCATAAATGCTTCAAGTACGCGCAATGCTTCTTGTGAATTCCCTTGAGTGAATTCAGCAACTGCCAACTGCTTGTAGCCGTCATATTCATCAGGAGATGTCGAAATGGCTTGCTGGTACAAAGGTTTTGCCTCTGCGAATGAACCGAAATAATCCAAGACATTTGCTTTCATGATCATGGCGTGGACATGCTTGGGGTCTAACTCCAGTGCTTTTTCGCAGTTTTCAATTACTCCGGCGTAATCTTGTAAATCGTACAGTGGACGACTGCGTTGATAGTAGTATTCCGCTTTACCCGCGTTCTTCTGAATGGCCAAATCACAATCTTCCACGGCTCCCAAATCATCATAGATGATGTCATCTTTAAATTTTGCGCGTTCGATTAAATAATCGGGATCATTTCCAGAAACCGCTACTGCTTTATTCAAGTCGTCCAATGCTTGGCGCATGAATCCAGCCTTTTGATAAAAATCGGACCTCGTCGTATATACTTTGGGATCGTTTGCATTATTATCAACCAACTGATTGAGTACATCAAAAGCTAATTCATTTTCTTTTTTCGATAGATGGGTTTCCGTTAGGTTGATATATGGCTGTGGATAGCTTGGATCGATTTTTATCGCACGACGAAAGTCTTTCTGGGCCTCTTCGATTCGTCCAGTTTCTTGATAAAGAAATCCGCGATTGTTTAAAGCAATTGAAGGTGCTTCGTTGAGTTTGATGGCTTGACTAAAGTCACTTTCGGCTTCTTTCCACTGTTGCTGTTTTTGATAAATAACACCTCGGTTAATGTACGGCAAATCCAAGGATGGATCGCGTTTGATGGCTTCCGTGTAATCAGAAATTGCCTTTGTTGTATCTCCGAAGAAAATGTGGAGAAGTCCACGATTGTAGAAATCCTGAGCGCTTGCATTTCCTCCCTTTATCGTCAGGTTAAGCGTATTTAGCTTTGTACGATTCAAAACAGTGTCTTGCGGTAGTGGTGTATGTTGAGCGCTGCTAGTTTTCAGTAGAACAAACAGCGAGAAAAGGATCAGTCCATATTTTAACATGAGCAAAAGATAAGGATTCTTTCTTTTAACGAAGAAGTTACGAATTGAGTATCTTTGCACTACGAAATGACAGACAAAAAGAAAAATATCCGATCGCTTTCTAAGGCGGAATTGAAAGTAGCATTGACCGAAATGGGAGAAAAACCGTTTCGCGCGAAGCAAATCCATGAATGGTTATGGCAGAAAAACGCTGCTAGCTTCGAGGAAATGTCCAATTTAGGGAAAGCTCTTCGTGAACGGTTGTCTGAACAGTTTTCAATTGAACGTATTGAACTCCAAGATCAGCAAATTAGCTCCGATCGAACCATTAAATGCGCGTTTACTACGTTTGATAACCGTGTTGTGGAAGGAGTGTTGATTCCTACTCGAACGCGAACGACTGCATGTATTTCGTCTCAGGTTGGATGTAGCTTGGCGTGTAAGTTTTGTGCAACAGGACGACTGAAACTCATGCGGAATTTAACGGCAGGGGAGATGGTCGACCAAGTGGCTTACCTGAGAAATCAGGCGGAAACGCGTTATGATACACCATTGACGAATATTGTCTACATGGGAATGGGAGAACCGTTGTTGAACTACAAAGAAATGTTGCGCTCAACGGAGTTGATCAGTTCGCCCGAAGGATTAGGAATGTCGCCCAAACGAATTACGGTATCAACAGCAGGAATCGCCAAAATGATCAAAAAGTTGGGAGATGATGAGGTGAAATTCAATCTCGCACTGTCATTACATGCCGCCAACGATGCAAAACGCGATCAAATCATGGAGATCAATGAGAGCAACAACTTAGAGGCACTAGCTGAAGCGCTCAAATATTTCCATGAAAAAACAGGAACACGCGTTACCTTCGAGTACATCATTTTTAAAGATTTTAACGACGGAATTGAGGATGCGCGTGACCTAGCTGAGTTTGCGAAATGTGTTCCATGTAAAATCAATATCATTGAATACAATCCCATCGATGACGGAGAGTTCCAACAAGCCGATGCACAGAAAGTAGATGAATTCGCCGCATTCCTCGAATCTAAAAACTTGATCGTAAACGTTCGACGTAGCCGTGGAAAGGATATCGATGCAGCCTGCGGACAACTGGCGAACAAAAACAAGGCAATCCGAAAGGATGATCGAGTGTTAAAGTAAGTTTTTCTGCAATTAAGCAAAATTACTGAATGACTTTCCTAAATCAGGAAACTTTAGATAGGTCACATCATTCCAACATCTTACGTTCTAGTTGTCTATTAGGAGCATTTCATTAATTTCCAACACCGCGTAGCAGCACCGCAGGTAATCTAACAATCCTAACATCTGAAAGCGCAGCGATCTAATGAATCCAACTATCCAACAATCCAACCTTAAACTCCCTCACTCATTCCTACCCTTCAAACAAAGTACGTTTCAAATCAAACAATGAATGAAACATAAACGCCAACATGCATAGAACAATCCAACTTTCAAGTTATATTTGTATTGATGATGAAAGTAGACGAAATTATCGCTCCGGTAAAGTCTGAAATGAGCGAATTCGAGGACCGTTTTCGCGAAAGTATGAAATCGCAGGCTCCTTTGTTGGACAAAGTAACGCATTACATCATCAAGCGGAAAGGGAAACAAATGCGACCTCTTTTCATCTTTCTTACCGCAAAAATGCTCGGCGAAGTTTCAGATAAAACCTATGATGCAGCTAACCTCGTAGAATTGCTACATACGGCCTCTCTTGTACACGATGATGTAGTCGACGATGCAAATGAACGCCGTGGATTCTTCTCCGTAAATGCACTTTGGAAGAATAAGATTGCCGTTTTGGTGGGGGATTACATGCTTTCTAAGATTTTATTGCTTTCCATTGAACGCGAAAATCAGCAATTATTGGCGGTTGTTGCGAGAGCCGTTCGCGAAATGTCGGAAGGAGAATTACTGCAAATCGAGAAAGCACGAAAATTGGATATCACCGAGGAGGTGTACTACGAAGTAATTCGTCAGAAAACAGCGTCATTGATTGCAACATGTTGTGAAGCAGGTGCAATTAGCGTCGATCGAATGGATCAAACAGAGAACATGAAGCTGTTTGGTGAAACAGTAGGGCTTGCCTTTCAAGTGAAGGATGATATTTTTGATTACGGTGAGCCCGGAAATATTGGTAAGCCAACAGGACTAGACATTCGAGAGCGAAAAATGACATTGCCGTTGATCTACGTGTTGAATAATTCGCCGAAGGAAGTTCGTAAGGAGTTGATCAACATCGTGAAACGACACAACGAGAATCCAAAGAAAGTTCAACGAGCAGTTAAACTGGTTATTGAACATGGGGGAATTGATTATGCACACAAAAAGATGCTGGAACTCAAAGAAAAGGCATTGGACATGCTGAAGGATATTCCTGATTCTGATGCCAAAACAGCGCTCGTTGGTCTGGTAGAGTATACAACAAATCGAAAAAAATAACACATGAAGTATCTAATGATGTTTTTGGCTTTTGGCTTGCTAATGGCGTGCACGGAAGAGGAGGAAACCAAGAAAACTGTGGTTCCTGAAGATGAGGTGCTTACGGAAGTAAAGGACGGAGTTTTCAAAGAATATTATCCGGGTAAGAAAGTGGTGAAGTTTGAAGGTCCTCAGGATGAGGAAGGTCAACGTCATGGGATTTGGTACTTTTATAATGAAAAGGGAGCGATGATTTCCATGACTGAGTTTCGACATGGCAAAAAGAATGGAGTTTCCTTGCACAAATACCCGAACGGAGCAGTTCAGTACACTGGAGAATACGAAGATGATAGACAAGTGGGCATTTGGAAAACCTATGATGCGAACGGAGTACAGAAAGACAGCATCAATTATGATGTTTTAAATGAAAAGTTGAAGTAAAGTGGGAAAAATCCCTGCACATATCGTTGATGAAATTATGCAAACAGCTCGCATCGAAGAGGTCGTGGGTGATTTCGTGAGCTTGAAGCGTGCAGGAGCCAATCTAAAAGGCTTAAGTCCTTTTGTTGGGGAAACAAAACCCTCGTTTACGGTTTCTCCTTCCAAGCAAATTTTCAAGTGTTTCAAAACGGGAAAAGGAGGAAAAGCGGTCAATTTTCTCATGGAAAAAGAACAATTGTCGTACCCAGAAGCTCTCCGATGGTTGGCGGATAAATACAATATTCTCATACCAGATGAAGAGGAAGTGACGCCAGCGCTGAGTCAAGTTCCGCAATCGAATCAACCCAAAAAGGATGCATTGATCAAGATGGAAAACGGAGTGTACACAGAGTACTATCCAAATGGAAATCGCGTCAAGTTGAAAGGACTTTTGGACGAAAAGAAACAACGTCAAGGTGTATGGGATTACTACTCCGAAAGTGGTGTGCACCTCTCCATGATGGAATATCGAGACGGACTCAAGCATGGCGTGTTCTTTCAGCGATATAAAACAGGAGTAATCAAACGCACCGGAAACTATCGAAACGATAAACAAGTAGGTGAGTGGGTGGAGTACAATGAACAAGGTATTCGCACTACGATCAAAGACTTTACCAATTAATGGCAATAATTCCTCCACATATCGTCGATGAAATTATTCAAACTGCTCGAATTGAGGAGGTGATTGGTGATTTCGTGAATTTGAAACGTGCAGGTTCCAACTTAAAGGGCTTGAGTCCGTTTACCGATGAGAAAACGCCTTCGTTTGTGGTGTCTCCTGGCAAGCAGATTTTCAAGTGCTTCTCCACGAGTAAGGGAGGAAATGTTGTTTCTTTTTTGATGGAGAAGGAGCATTTTTCGTACCCAGAAGCCTTGCGCTGGCTCGCCGAACGGTATGGAATTCAGATTCCAGAGGATCGACCTGAAACGCCAGAAGAAATTGCGGCAAGATCAGAGCGTGAAAGTCTTCACATTATCAATGAGTTTGCACGCGATCATTTTAAAGATAATTTACACACTTCCAATGAAGGGAAGAAGATCGGAATGAGCTACTTCGTGGAGCGTGGATTCCGACCTGATATCATTGAAAAATTTGAACTGGGATACTGCTTGAATTCTGGAAAAGGTTTTACAGATGCCGCTCTGGCGAAAGGGTACAAGTTAGAGTACATGGAAACGGTGGGACTCACCAAAACCAAAGACGATCGTTACTTTGACTTCTTTCGCGGAAGGGTGATTTTCCCCATTCATAGTGTCTCAGGGCGTGTACTCGGATTTGGTGGTAGAACGCTGATTACCGATAAAAAAGTTGCCAAGTATTTCAACTCTCCAGAGAGTATCATCTACAATAAGAGTGAGATCCTTTACGGTCTCTATCATTCGAAGGGTGATATCATTAAATACGATCAATGTTACCTGTGTGAGGGATATACCGACGTTATCGCTATGTATCAGGCAGGCATACAAAACGTAGTGGCCTCCTCTGGGACATCGCTTACCAAAGAGCAAATTCGTCTGGTAAAACGGTACACCAAGAACATGACCATCTTGTACGATGGTGACGCAGCTGGAATCAAAGCTTCGTTTCGTGGGATCGATTTGATTTTAGAGGAAGGAATGAACGTGAAGGTCGTGCTGTTCCCCGAAGGGGAAGATCCAGATTCGTACTCGAAATCGGTGAGCACTTCAGAATTGGAAACCTACCTGAAAGAGCATACGCAAGATTTTATTTCGTTCAAAGCGGATATTCTGACAGATGATAATGATAACGATCCAATCAAACGAGCGGAATTCATCAGAGATATCATTCATTCGGTGTCGTTAATTCCCGACCAGATTACACGAAACGTGTACATGCAGACCATCGGACAGCGTTTCGATATGAGTGAGCAGGTGTTGGCGAGTGAATTGGCAAAACTTCGAAAAGAGAAGATCGAGCAGGACATGAAGCGATCCGCTCGTACGCAACAAACGTCGCGTCCAACTCCATCATCGAATCAAATTCATCCAGATCTGCCACCCGAAGATTGGGTGCCGCCAGAGTATCGTGATCCATCGGATAAGCCGCTGCAAGAGTCAAAACCAGTCACACCTCTCGATGATCATAACGAATATGATTTGATGCGTATTTTGGTGCAATATGGTCCATTGGCTTTGACGCAGAAAGGACTCAACGAACAAGGAGAAGAGGAGGAGTTTGAGACAAGTATCACGGAGTTGATTTGCCATGAATTGGATGTAGATGAATTGACGTTCGAGAATCCAACCTACGCCAAACTTCACCAGATAATTACGGATGCCTTATCCGAAAACACTTTGTTGAAGTCAAGTTACTTCAAGCGAATGGAAGATCAGGATATTGTCCGATTTGTTTCTGATATTGAAATGAACGAGCGGGAAGTTAGTCATAATTGGGTGGCCAAGTACAATATCTATACGAATACAGAAAAAGACAAGCTTCAAGCCGCTGTGATGGGGTCCATCTATTCGTTCAAACATTCAAAAGTAGAACAACGTATTCGCAAAATTCAAGAAAAATTGGCGGACTCTGCGACCGGAATGGATGATGAGGAACTCATGGGATTACTTGCCGAACAAGTGGCTCTTGAGAATGTAAAACGCGCTATTGCCGAGAAATTAGGTCGTATCGTTCTGCGTTAATGGATGTTCATTTTATTTCCTGCAATCAAATAAAAAGCCTGCCTCAATAGTAACTGAAGCAGGCCAACTGATGTAAGGTCGGGTACGGTTTTACTTAATCACCAATTTCTTTCCGTGGTATTCGAATACCGTCACTGTGGCTGCGCAGGCATTTGCGTCTGTTGCAGGCAAAGTAATCACCGCTGGAAATCCACATGGTGGTCGTCCCGTAATAATTGGAGTAGGACCTACGCCTCCCGGAGGTGGAGCGATATTGATACCATATCCCGTAATAGATGTTGTTCCCGGAGGAGTTGGAACAGTAAGCATCGCTCCTGGAGCAACAGTAACGACAGGTCCCATGCCCATCATACATGGAGAACTTGCCGCATTAACTTTAACAACGTACGGACAGCTTGTGTAATTTTCAAGCTTTACCTGTGCGTCACTTTCATGAGCAAACAACATCGCTGCTCCAACCAGTAAATAGTGAAATAGGTTTTTCATAACTAAAAATTTGAATTAAACTTGATCCAAAAGTACGGCGGCCAATCACCGTTATCTTCATCACAATTGATGATTTTGAATGCATCGCATTTTATTTTTTTGAGTCAATTTTTCCTTTTGAGAACAAGGGTGATTTCATCATAAATGATGAGGAGCCAATCGTTCGTTTTTTATATCTGGGGAAATAATAATCCCTTTTCGTAAGCCCGTCGCGTTGTGCCGAGCTCAGTCCTGGGTTTATCAAAGAGCGCAGCGATCTAATAATCCAGCAATCCAGCAATCTAAAAGCGCAGCGCCCCAACCATCTAGCGATCTAAAAATCAAAAAATCAACGACCACAAACAGATAATCAACGACGATAAACGAACTGTAGAACTGCCAAAATTCTTCACATCGATGCCACATCTTTGATTGAATTAAAATTGAAAGCATGTCAAAAAAAACACTGTTCATCGTTACTGGAATTGCCCTCGTACTGGCTGTTGGATTGTTTCTTCTCGCTAAGGCCAATAAGCAACGAATTATAGAAGTAGATCCTGGATTTTCCAAGTATATCTCGGGGTATACCTCAGGCGCTCAAAGTAGAATTGCTCCCGTAGAAATTGAGTTTGTGGAGCCTTTGCCGAAGTCTATGACGGATAAGGAGTTGGCAGATTTATTTTCTATTGAACCCGCTGCAGATGGAACCTTAGAACGAATCAATGATAGAGTGATTCAGTTTACACCGAAGGTGCCTTTGCGATCGGATCAATTGTACACCGTTTCCTTTGCATTAGGAGAAACGCACAAAGTGGAAAGCAAATACGCCAATTTTGAATTTCAATTTTCAACGTTTGCCCAAAATCTCAGTATTGATCTCGGACCGATTCAAGCGTACATGACCACAACGCCTGATGTTCGATTTCTCTATGGAAGTGTTGAAGCAGCGGATTTCGCAGATTCGGCTCAGTTAGCAAGTGCGGTTTCGGCTACACTTGACGGAAAAGCAATTCAGTTAAAAATGTCGGGTTACAATGGTCATGATAAGCTCAATTTTGTGATTGACAGCATTCAACGTAAAGAAGAGAAAGGGCGATTACGCGTCGATTTGAATGGTCAACCCATGGGCTTATCGACAAAAGATTTTGATTACGTTGAAGTGCCGGAGCTGGGAAATTACATCGTTACCTCTTCAAAAGTACTAGCCGAAGAAGAAGGCGATCAGTACATCGAAATCGCATTCAGTGAAGAATTATTACCACAACAGAACTTGAATGGAATTATCCAATTGGAAGGAGAAACAAATCTCAATTTTCATATTGAAGAGAACATCGTACGTGTGTATCTTCCAAATTTAATGGTTGGAGATAAGTTGCTGTCTGTTGGAACGGGAATCAAAGACGGGTCAGGATATCGAATGAAAAAGCCGTACTCAAAACAAGTCCACTTCGATCCTCCGTTACCTCGCGTTCGCTTGCATAGCAGTGGTTCTATTTTACCGAATTCTCAAGGACTCATTTTTCCATTTGAAACAGTTTCACTCAAGAGTGTTGATGTGCGGGTAATCCGTGTGTATGAGCGAAATGTCCACCACTTTTTACAGGTAAATGATCTGGATGGTGAAGATGAATTGTCTCGTTTCGGGAAGATTGTCGCCGAAAAGCATATCAAATTGAACATCAAAAAAGGAGATTCTATTCGCTGGACATCTCACGTGATTGATCTAAATAAACTCATCAAACCTGAACGGGGAGCCATTTACCGTGTGGGAATTAAGTTTGATCGTGATGATAGTGCGTGCGGCTGTGAAACAGATAATCAATCGGAAATGGTTCGAAATAATGACGAGTCTTGGTCGGAGCGAACATGGAAAACGTATTTGTA
>JBFHGY010000003.1:0-25511 GCA_041582905.1 Crocinitomicaceae bacterium
GAGTTCGCCTTTCGCCTGAGCGTTTTGGAATGGACCTCATCGACGTAAAAGAAGTATCGCAGCACCTCATCGACGAAGGAAAAATCGACTTCTTGGACATTTCGCTGTGGGATGTCTTCAAAGATCCCGAGGATGAACGTTATCAAGATCAGTCCTTGTTAGGTCATTTCATCGATCTTGACTTAAAAAACGTACGATTAACCGTCGCTGGAAAGATCAATACGGGAGAGGATGTTCGCAAAGTGCTCGACTCAAAAGTTGACTTTGTTTCTATTGGTCGTTCGGCCATTCTTCATCACGATTTCCCCAAACGCGTGATAGAAAACGCCCATTTTGAACCAGTTTCATTACCCGTTTCAGAGGCCTACTTGAAATCCGAAGGATTGGGTGACGACTTTGTGACGTATATGCGAAGATGGGATGGGTTTATGTTGGGTTAAATCAGTTAAACGGATTCAGAAAAAGGAATTGCTTCAAAATGAGTTTCTTTTGAAAAAACAGCTGGTCAATTGAACAATCTTTTAATTACACGTCATCCGATAGGAGGTAATAAAATCTTAGAAAAAGAACACCCTTGGAGAATATCAGTCACATATTAACGATTTCAGGAATTAGTATCATCGCATTTCTAATCACGTTGTTTTTAGGTAATGTACTTAAGGCGAAAACAAATGTTCTTTTAGTTATTATCCTCTTCGCGTTTATCCCTTTGTTTTTATCCTATAACTTGGAATTCATAAAAAGTACCGAAAGAATACTCGTCATAATTCCGTTCACCTGTTTCTCTTTATTACTGATCGGTCCATTATTGTATGAATATTCCTTTCATTTTTTCACAGCGAATCGGCAGAGACTATTTGAACGACGCAAAAAGTACCTACCTTTTCTATTTGCTGCTCTCCTGATTCTTGGGGCACGCTTCTTTCTCAAGGAAAAACACTACTCCATCGTTCTGGTCATCTCACTTAGCTTATCCTTTCTTCATTTATTCTACTACCTTATTGTTCTTGTTCGCTACCAAATGAATTCAACTAGAATGCTTAAACAGCTTTACGCCAATCTTTCAAACAAGAATCTGTTTTGGGTTAACATTCTGATTATCGGACTCATTATTGTATTACTGTTAGATTCTGTCACGGGAATCGTCACTTTAACTACTGGGTTTACGGGAGTTCCCATCATCAACACTTTTTTTCTACTGATTCTCATTTGGTTCTTGGGTTATTACGGGTTAACGCAAAAGGAGATTACGGAAAGTATCGAAGATTTGAACCCTTCAGTGGAATCTGAATTCCGCGAATCGACTCTGTTTTGTGAATCAAAAGAGTTCATTGATTTACAGCGCAAATTGAGTCAAGTTTTAAATGAGAAAGAATTGTATAAAGTGGAAGACATCAATCTTAGTCTTCTTTCTCAACATTTGGAAGTTTCCACAAAAAAGGTATCTCTTCTTTTAAACCGGTGTATGAACACCACGTTTTATGATTTAATGAACGCCTACCGACTTTCGGAATTCAAGCGAAAAGTTGAAAACGGTGAGATCCAAGAAAAAACCATCCTTGCACTCGCTTTTGAATCTGGTTTTAATTCAAAGGCTTCCTTTAACCGAATTTTCAAGCAAAAGGAAGGGAAGTCTCCGAATGAATACGTGAAATCTTTAAGAAGTTCTGAGTAGGCGATCACTAAAAAAGGTCTCATGGCATGCCATGAGACGCATAGGGCATGGTTTTCAAGTAGTTTCGCCTTATGAAAAATACACATACATTTATCGAGCAAGCAGAAAAAGGAGACAACAGATGGTGGAAATATCTCCTTTCAATTCTTACAATTCTTATCTCTTTTGTTTTAGGGCAACTTCCGATTACGTTCTTCCTATACTACAAAAAAGAAGCCTTAAAAATAAATGATCAGGAATTCATAGAGTACATCGAGAGTGCGAACTTAACCGCTATGGATATCTCCGAAACTACATTTTTCCTATTACTCCTCATCACATTCACGTTTGTGTTCGTTGCCATGATTTGGTTGATTCCAATTATTCATAAACGGACAAGCTTAAGTTTTATCACTCGTCGATCCACGTTTGACTTTAAGCGATTCTTCTTCGGTTTATCGATTTGGTTCGTTCTAGCATTTGTTTTCATCTTTCTCCTTCTGAGCTCCGATCAGTATACGTACAATTTTGATGTAAATTCATTTGTCCCTCTTGCTATTATTGCCATTCTCTTGGTACCGATTCAAGTAAGCGTAGAGGAAATAGTATATCGCGGATTTCTTATGCAGGGTATTTACAGAATCACTCGGAACAAATGGCTCACATTAATCATCATCACCTTACTATTCGCTCTGAGTCATATCTTGAATCCAGAATTCCAAAGTGGTTTTCTAACCATTATACCAGCCTACTTAATCTTTAGTTTCACAATGGGGTATATCACTCTATTAGATCATGGTTTAGAAATTCCCATTGGAATACACGCTGGAAACAATTTATTCGTTGCTCTTATCCTAAGTGCTTCGGGAACCTCAGTTCTTACGCCATCACTTTTTAAAACGGACATTGAAAGTCTGATAGAGATACTCCCCTTCCTATTCATCCTAATTTCTCTATTGAGCTTTACCGTGCTAAAGTTAATTTACAAGTGGAAATTCAAATTTGAATAGCTTAACCGCAGTTGGAAAATTATGGTGATAAAACTCAATTCTTTCTTTGATTGAGTGGACTTATGAACTCTCACAAGAAAGGATTCTTGCGAGAGTTCATAATAAAAGTATCTAATCCATCTTCAATTTCCAGTAATGGAAATCGAAATACAGTAGAACACATGCTTCCAACATTTTCTGTGACTTGCTAAAGCAAATGGTTTTACGCGACAGTCGTTTCAAGTGGGTTCGCAAAGTCAAATTACCACGTTCAATGTGATTGTTGGAATAACGATTCGTGTCATGGTTGACAGGTTTAACCAAGTTGGGGTAAATAATCAATTTATCCGTAACAATCCTCGTTGGATTCAGTGCTTTCACTGCGCTAATCACCTTATTCAAATTGAGCTTGGTTCTACCTCCAAAAGCGACGTCGATAATGCAGTTGGTTCTTCGATTTATCGCATACGTTATCCAACTGTAATTCGAAGGATGTTTTCGACCTACATACGTCCACATTTCGTCCACCTCGTAGACTTGATTCGTTTCACCATAGATCGGTTTGGTTACTTTAGATGCTAAGAACAGAATCCTACGAATTATGGTTCCTCTTGAATAACCTAATATTCTTGAAATTGATCGAATACCCAAACCTTCAGCGTTGTATTTTTTGATTCGAATGTCATCCTGAGATTTATACATTTCATACGAATAAACATCCTGTTGATATTTACCACAACACTTACATTGGTATCGTTGTTTAATCCCGATTTTTCCTTTACGAATCAAGTGTTTGCTTGAACAGTGGTTACATTTCATTTTAAGCTAGGTGCAAGTTGAACCACGAACTTAAAAATTTTGATTTTAATGCGATTTAAGGCACTTTCTCCTTTCAAGACCTATCTTACTATCACCTGTTTCAAAGAACTGACTTTTTTATCTTTCTATTTTTCAACTCTTTCCAATCCAAAATTCTCAAAAGTGCAAATTGGACCATTACCAACTAAAGGAATGAATGAGTGAAGACCGACATTCCACCCACGAGCTCCACGAGTGGGCTGCACCAATGTTTCTTTCAACCATAGCCTGTATTTCAATGCTTAAACTCCCTCGTTTGGAACTGAGTTGTTAGTTCAAATTGCGCAGGATTTGCAATCCTGCGCAGCAGGGAAATACCAATTAATTACAATAATTGTCTAATAATTCTTTAGCATCCAAATCACCTAAATCTTGCGCCATTTTCAATTGTACACAAGCTTCATCTAACTGGTTAAGTCCGACTAGCAAAAAACCATACCAATAATGTGATTCAGATAAGTTATATTGATTCTTGATGCAAAACTTGAAGTCGGCAATTGCTTGACCGACCATTTCTAGCTCCACACATACGACTCCATGAAGAAAAACAATTTCTTCGGTGGTTAAATTTGATAACTGATTATCAGTTATAATATAATGTTCTGATGTTAATTGAACACCACCTTTTCCCCTTATCAAAAGCAAACGCTCCAAATCCCTGTAAGCGCTATTGTAATCCTCCAACTCATAGTAACATGCTGCTCTGTTATATCTTGCTAAATCATTAAGCTGATTTAATTTTAGAACTTCAGAATAGTCTAAATTCGCACCGAAACAATCACCAATATGGGACTGGTAAATACCACGTTTGAGTAATAACTTTTCATCATTCGGATAATCTTCTATCAGTTCACTTAATAACTCAACCGCCTCTAAAAAACTTTTATGTTCAGCTAGTCTTTCTACCTCGCTAAAAGTTTCATTATATGGTTTCTTACAAGAAGAAAAAACCGCGACAAGCAATAAAAAATATGCAATTTTCATTCTAATATGTTGAGTGTTTTCTATTCAGATCATCAATTAATTCCTGATCACTACGATTCCTGTCATTCATCTGCTTAATGTAATCTTGAGTCCAAAGATCGTACCTAATAGCTGGAATTCCTGAAGTGAAATCAAGTTGTAATTGTAAAATTTTTGCAAATGCTACCTCTTTTGTAAAACTCTTATGTTTTAAGTGTTTATGACTTGCTGCTCTAAATACGTACTCCTGAGTTTCTTTAGAAAACTCACCTGTTAAAAAGAAATTCGCAATAACAGTCATTGAAGCATCATTCTTATATTCTGGTGGAATCAAATCCAGTTGCTGGGCAATTCTTAAATCAGTAAATACATCTTGAATTTGCGCGTATTGGGTTTCAACCTTAGTCCTAAATGAACTCCCTCCTCTCAGCTCACCATAATCCCAAGCTAAAAAGAAGGTATTCAGTACTAACCCTGCTATACCTGCCCCTCGAGACGACGCACTCGGACCAGTCATGGTTGTTGGAACCGAATGCGTTTTTTCTTTAAACGTGAAATTACGCCCTCTAATTTTTCTTTTATGCTTTGGAACAACCATTGGGCGATTATATTTTGCCTCTCCAGGTACTTCTGATTTATCTTCAGGTCCCATTAAATCTATTGGCTTGTTACTTAAAATTTCATACGCAGCTTCCGTTACCCTATAACCAACGCTCCAAGAAGCAATTTTTCTATCTCTTCCACCACCATTATCACTAAAACTTCTTCTGTAGGTGCGCTTCTCAAAGTAACCTAGCCTATCTGGATTTACTTCAACCGTTCCCTTACTAGTAATTGGTTTACCGTCAATTCCAAGCATATATTCATTGGCAACAAAATCAAGTGTGGGAGGAGGCATAATAAAAAGTATTTGTTCTTTAGCGGCTACTCTTTCTTCCATCCCTTCAAGCTCTACATGATCAATGACTTTGTTACCACTGAATTGATAAGGAGAATAAAATGGATATTTCCAAGCTAAAGGATCTTCCGCAAAGAATCTCCCGATCCTCGGATCGTGCATTCTATACTTGTAATTGATCGAGTTTCCTTTCCCCTTCACTTCATCATCATGCTCTTGTCCTTGGAAGCTGTATCTGTAGCTTGAGCTTGTTTCACTGTCGTTTCTGCCAGGTAATAACATACCGTAGGGGTAATAATCGCTGTAGGAAATAACATCCGCTGAGTACACCTTTGTACCATTGTTATCAATCCACGTCTTGCGATCGGAAATTACTTCTAGCACATTCCCTAGGTGGTTTGATAATTCGTAGTACTTACGTCCCACTATTCGTTGGCTTTGTGAATAATAATCATTCGACTGAATCGTCCATACGAAGTTCTCTGCTCGTTCAATATTGGTGTTACCAGCTATTGATTGGTCGATCGTAGCTGTAGTAAGCAACAAGCCTCTATTGTCGATTCCTAAGCGAGAAGAACCGTAAACCATGTTTTCCTCAAGATAGAATTTGTCTTCATAAATTTCTTCTCCCTGTTGGGTCCGAGGAGCAGCAATGGTTCGTGAGTAAGTAGCCAATGTATTCCCTTGAGCATCATACGAATAATACGTGTACTTAATATCCGTTTTATCGGGTTTGTTGTACTGGATTTTCATTACACGCATGTCCATTGGGTCATAGACAAACTTCAAGTCATTTTTTCCACTTGCTGTCGTAAACTTGATTTCTTTTACTTTGCCCGTTACCGACCACACGATTTCTTGGATTCCTTCGTCAACGTCCATTGTCAATTGACCAGATTCGTCGTATTCGTAATTATTGTTGAGTTGGTCTTGGCTATCTTCAATATCAACATCATAAATATCACCAGAAACATTATCCACAACACTTGCCAAGCGATTTAATTCGTTCGGATCATTTGTATTAGGAGCACCCGAGCCATCATAGTAGTAATAGGTGAAATTATCCATTTGATGATTTGTGTAGACGCCTGAGCCTACTTGAGTTTCTTCTCCATTCCCATTTCGAGCAAGTGTCTTCAAGTTTCCGTTCTTATCAAAGGTATAGCTTGTCTGGTAAGCTCCGTTTCGGTGCAGTTGAGCGTCATTAAAATTGTTATTGACAGCCAAATCATTGGGAGAATCATACACCTTCATTGAACGGATGCGCTGTAGTTGATCGTATTGATAGTTGTTGGATAGAACGGTCATTAATCCTTCCTGATCATCACGCAAAGCCGTTGTCATGTTGTGAATATTGCCATTATAAAGATTACTTGGTGCATTTGAAACGCCGAGTGTATTGTAGGACGTAACTCCTGTTAACCCAGTAATAGTAGCGAATGCCTCAACAGCAACTGGAGTATTTAAGTCTGGACCGATTGCCTGATAATCATTATCAAAATAACTCAACATGAACCCAAATACATCCGTACCAAAGAATTGATTATCTCCTGTTGCATCCGCATCATGCCCTAGATCTCGAGATGCATATAAACTTGAGGCATTGACTCCTTTCAACCATCCCTGAAGGTTGTAGGCGTAATCAATACCTTGTACTTCATCTTCTCCAATTTCTGTTCTTGCGAGGGCACCATGTAAGTAATAGAAATACTTCGCTTCTTTGTCCCAAGTGGTTCCACCATCTTTTGAAGTGAATGCCCTAATAAGGCGATTATTGGCGTCGTAATGATACTTATGGCGGTATTCATCACTGTACTGCTCTTCAATTCCATTGGCTTCATCCAATTGGATTACTTGATCCTGTTGATAAATCAACTCATTCACATTTCCAGAGATGAGATCGTACTCGTATCGAACTGTTTTGTGCTGCTGCCCAATAGATTCTAAATGGTAATTCGTTGATACCATTTCTTTGACGTTCTTATGTGGGTCGTAGCTGTAAGATATGACGGTACGTACATCTGAACCTTGAAGGGGGGCTGACGTTGAACCATTCGGAGCATAATCCGCTTGGAAGTGCTCTATGGCACCGATGGTATTGCGCAAATTCTTTTGTTCTCCATCTGAGAAAAGTGCGGCAATACTAGGGTCGTTATATCCTTGTTCATAATAGGTAATAGTATGATCCATCCTCATCTGAGCAGTTGGAAACGAGTTGTCTTCGGCATTGTTTTTCAAATAAGTCAAAGAGTTGTTGATTGATCCCAGATACATTTCACCAGCTTCTGTTACACGGCCTAGTTCGTCGTACTTGGTGTAAGAAGCCTTATCCTCAGATGCCTGTCGAGCATTCTGCGAGTAACGTACACGGTATAACTTGTCAAGAATGAAGTCTGAATGACCGCCATCTGGTGTATACTGAGCAATCAAGGTATTCAAACCATTGTATTTGTAACGAGTTTCCAATCTGTGCTCCGGTTCATCGCCACTCCAAGCACCATTTTGTGGATTAAATCCGATTCCGTCCCAGGCTTCATTTGGAGTTCCTGGATCAATTAATCCCCCCATCGGCACAATGTCCACACCTTGTGGAGGAACTGTTTGTACAAGATTACCAGCCAAATCATAATAGTACAAGGTGTATTGATACTCTTTAAGAGTATACGACATGGTAAAGTTTTCTACTGCCGATGTTAGGCAATTGGATAGTCCACTAAGATATTGATTTTCCAATTCTTCAAGCATCTGGTTGTAGATATCCATTGCATTTATTTCAGCCTGAATATCCATTGACTCCATACAATCAATAGAGTAATCGGGTAATTCGGGGAATATATTCGAAAAATCAGTAATTGTTTGTAAGAAGAAATTCCCCACATCAAAACACTCAAGCCTATCACCCAATAAGTATGCTTGGACAACAGTCCCATCAGCTAATTCAACATCGAACACCACGATATCATTTCCCGGAGCAGGATTTGCTGATGCCCCAGCGGCATACTTCACAGGGTTTGAAATAGAAATAATTTGATTGGCTGATATAGTTTGCTGCGTATTGATAAAACTGAATTCCAAATTACTTGTACAAGGAGTAAAATCAATGGATACCAATCCATTTAGGTCTCCAAATGTGAATGTTCCAGATAAATTATTGCACGCCGCAGTAAAGTTGGGATAGTTAGCACTATTCACTGTGATTGAAGCACTGGTTGCAGGAACTAACTGCTGTAATGCGTCAATGGCATCGTTTAATACTACCATCAACTCATTAAAGCATCCACCGAAGTATTGATTGGTCACACTGGTGGAAAAAGTTGTTGGTGGGTCAACTTCAAAACTACCTATGACAGTGGTTCCACAGCCTGTGGTTTGGTCCAATAGATTGTAGATGGTAATGTATTCGGCCTCTCCATCTTCACTTGGAGTCTGTCCAGCAACTGTCGAGGAAGGGTCATTCGGATCAGGATTAAAGAACCATCCCCATGTATTTTCTGGACACGTTTCTATAGTGTAGTCATAAAATAGTTGTTCGATATTACCAGGGTTAGCTGAAGGCGCTTGAAGATCAACAAGAGTAAATCCAGGGTTGTAATCCCCACTGTTCTCGAGTTCCTCCAAACAATCAACAGGTAGGCTCGCAAGCCAATCAACTGCGTTATTCAGAGCTTGTAGTTCGCAATCAACACCGCCCAATAATTCAGCTAAACCACCAGTTACCTCTTGTTCAAGTTCTATTTCACTGAGAGGTCCTTGGAAGATGGCATAGTTATCAGCGAAATATGGACAAGCAGGGGTGTTGTTCTCTTTGAAATCATTAATTAATTGCTGCTTGATATTATCATACAAACTTTTGTAGGTCAATCTAGCCAAATCCTTGTAGTAATCTAGGTTACTGGCATAACTTGGATCCGCTTGGGCGATACATCGAACGTAGTGAGCTACGTAGGTGCGTAAACTATTATTGGGTGCTGAGGAGCCAAAATCTCCAATCCCAGAGAACAACAGCGGTGCGCTAGGGCTTGTACACAACTGTGTTGTTTGTGCTGCATAATTGATATACGTATAATAGTCATCTACAGCAGTTTCTAGCAGATCAAGGTTGGTTCCGTTATAGATCATGTTGTTAAACGGATCTTCGGTATAACCATTAACTGTTTGAGTGAAGGGATCGATAAAAACATTTCCACTGGCAAAGGTCTGGGATGTAAACAATGGAATCAACCCGTTGCTGTAGTTCATTGTTTCTGCCCAATTATCACAATGACTAGGGTCATTTTTAATATGACAGTATTCTCTGTGATAGGTTAATAGATACTCTGCAAGATCATCATTGAAGTTCAAAGGGTCTTGCATATCATTAACATCCTGATAGATATTTCCTCCAAGTGTCGTAGGGAAATTGGTTGTGGTGTTAACATCCGTCCAAAATGCGTTATTGATGTTTTCAAAGAACACTCCATTGGGAGAAATCTGGGCTATCATCCGTTCACGATTACCGTCACAGAATGTCGCTATTGGATTAATTGTAGGCAGTCCCTCAAGCGTTTCAGGATCAAAGTTCTGGTAGAGTTCATCAGGATCACACTCTTCACCCATACATTGTAGGATCTCCTGTTGATGATCAGCAGGGTCCCAATCAGATGGTTGTGCGTTCGGGTTGGCTTCAAAGAAGAGGTAACGTTGATAGTACTCACAGTATTGGGCGCAGTTATCAAAACAACCAGAATAATCGAGATTGGCAGTATAAATTTCTATGAAATCATCAGCATTTGTAACGCCTCCTGCAGCCGTTTGATCATCAAAATTGGTCTGCATATTATCGATGTTTACCGACAAGGTTTTAATGATGCGGTATTCTCCAACTTCAGGCAGCGTATAAAGTATTTCAGGAATACTAATTGAGGCAACAAGTGGAGTGTTAGGGTTGGGTTGTAGATCACCTTGGTTATCTACGATGTAACAATTCTGAGTAGGTGTGATATTATTTTCGTACCAATTCGCACTTGTTGAAGTTCCTTGAATGCTTGGTTGCTGATAGTTTCCGAATTGATCTTTAACTTCTATTTTTAAACTGTATTCACATGATGAACAAAGTTCTGAGAAAGGATAGCTCTGTCCTTCAATGGTTACGGTTTGACTTCCGATGATATCCATAACACCATTCAAATCGTAACTCAAAGTAATTACATCGTTTTCATAGGTGTTAAGATGGGTGTGCTCTGCAACCATCTCATACTCATTCATGATGATGTTGTTGGAACTTAAGGATGTTGTTACCTCCTGTTCGTTTTGGTCATCTAATGCCAATAGATTATCAGGAGCGTTTCCTGCTAATGCTGTAGCGATTACATTCCCACGCTTGTCAAAGTAAGTCACAGAATACTGTCCATTTGCATCACGGACCATTTCCTTTCGGTATCCGTTTGGCGTATTGGCGACATTACTCCCAAACAAACGTTGTAATTCTAATTGAGTTGGAGAACCATAGTAGGTGCGAACGGCATGATCTCCATTAACATTGAATTCTTCACCGATTCCACCTACTCGTTCAATTCTTCCCGTCCCGTCATTACGGTAAACGGTTTGGCTATACACGTATCCGTTTGCACTTGGAATGGCTGCGCGGAATAAATCCTCATCAAATTGATTGTATTCACTAAAATATTGTGCAGCTCCAGATTCTCCAGAGACATTTGCAAGTAGGGGGACAACAGGAACGTTTAAGTAGTCATCAAAATCAAAGTCCTCCTCATCGAATTCAGGCGTTAAATTTGTATATCCAGGGTAAGCCTGTAGATCAGGATTAGCCAAATTAAAGCCTGTTCGATATCCTAGACTTCGGCCCAGAACAGGAGCAGGAACGACACTAACTGTTTGTCTTCCCTCTCTATCAAATTTTGACTCTCCGATCAATGTAATATGATCCGAAGTATTGTAAGTTAAGCTTTGTCGTCCTCTATTACTTCCATCATAAAACGTGACTGAACTCACGCTTTTACCTTCCTCAGCGTATGCTATTCCGTACAGCCAATTTTTCTCTTTCTCAAAACTCGAAACACTCGATATGGTACTCGAAACAAGGTTCCCTTGTGGATCAAAATAATTCCATTCTCCCTCCTTTGTTTGGTCAATTAGCTCACCTGTAACAGAATTGATGTATTTACTGATAGCTCGAACACGGAAATACAATCGTCCTTCAGGATAAGTTTTATCAATCACATGGTGAGTTGTACTCACCCTAACTCGTGTAGATTTTTTTAACTCAAAGGCATATTCACTTTCGGTCATCCCAGAAGGGACAGTGGATAAATTAGTAAACTCTTGACTCAATTGATCAATCCATACCCACTCAAAATCATATTGTTCCGCGCCTTGAAGATACTGCCAATTGGCTCTGTATGTTTGAGGATTAAAGTCGAGTTTAGGAGCTTCAAAATCATTCGTTGAAACATCCAAATTATACCAATGTTCTTCTCGGAGTTCCATTCGGAAATCAATATCCAACGGAAAGTGTGAGTCATATTGGGGGTTAGAAACAAAAACCCAGTTGTTTGTACTATTCAAGTACCAACCTTCTACCTTGGAAACTTGGACAGAATAACCATTACCTATAAGTGCAAATTTGATATAGTCTGAATAACGTCCAAAGTCTTCTTCAGAATTAATACTTAAAACTTTTTGATTTGGATAATTGCTGCCGTCAAGACTATAATTTAGTGTAAGCTCAACACGCCACTCATTTCCAAAATTTAAATCTGAATGGCTCTTACGGGTGTAATCCAAATGAATCAAACCATAACGATTCTCCAACTCAAAGCTCTCCTGCAAATTCCAACTTGGAGCAAACATAGTATAGGGATCTGACGTTACTACTTCATTCAATGAAATACGTTGAACCCAAGATCCTTCTCCAGCCAATGTGACAAAAGATAGAAGAATAGAGGCGATAAAGAACAGTGACTTTCTCATTTTTCAGTAAAAATTTGATATCCCTTTAATTTGTCAACAAGCACGTATTGCCCGTTGACTTCAGAAAAGTATGTGTTTAAGTCAAAACTTGCACTCAAGTCTTTGTTATACACGAATTTGGTGTAATCAAGAACAGTATATTGTCCTTTTTGTGAGTTCGAACCATATTCGTATGTTATTTGAATGATTTTATTCGAGTTTGCATCTAGAGAGATAAGAACTTCTCGCATTCCTTCAATTCCCGTAATCGAATATGTTTTCTTTCCATTAGAATTCGAAACTAACTTCACAGTTTTAGAATACTCAGATTGATCATTCTCAAAATACTTCTTGAGTTTCCTTACATCGAAATCACTCAGATTAATTTCTTGGATTGATTCGGTTGAATCCTTCTCCAAAATCAAAATAGCCCTTTCTTCATGATCAATCTTCAATTCGTAGTAAGGAGTCGAAATAGTTTCTATTTCAGCGAGTACATTCTTCATAGAGCGATCCATTTTCATCGCCGAAGCTTCGGCGCTGTATATAAGACTTCCACCCTTCGAGCTATATGAGCTAACTTGAACATTTATAGCTACCGATTTGGCAGACTCCATTGATTCAGAAATCTTTTGTAAGTCAGATTCCAGGTTTTGTCCAAAAGCGCCCCCAACAACAGAAGTGGTCAGCAGCATCAATAATTTACTCTTCAGATACATGTCCTCTTGATTCAGTGATTGTGTAAATACCCTCTTCTGTTTCCTGCTCCTTAATTGTCAGATTTCCTTCTTCATCGTAATAGAAGAACGTAGCATAATTGTCAACATTCAATGAAGCCCTCAACCAGAAGCGGTTCGGGTCATAAACGTAAGTGGTAATTCCCCCTGTTTTTGGAGAGAAACGAACATCATCAATATAAATACTTTGAGAAGCAACTGGCATGAGTTTCAGTGCTAAAATCGGATTATCCATTGTCGAGTAAAACTCAATATCTACCTTTTGCCAACCTTCAATTACTTTACTATAAGTCGTCTTCTCGATGAAGATGTTCGATTGAATAAATGTTCCTCCTGTCATCCTTCCAAGTTGATAAAACTCAGATGAAGAGTTGCCGTATTTACCTGGTTCAAAAGAAGGTACTTTCGTATTTTCTTTTGAAATCCAGAACGACATTACGTACTTCTTGTTTGCGATCATTTTCAGTGCAGGCTGATCAAAGATAGATTCAGCATTTACCTTCATACTTTTGTCTCCCGTATGTGATTTGGAAGATACATACTCTACATCTATACTTTCAGAAGAAAGATTGTTACGACTCTGCAACAGGGAGATTTTCCCAGTATATTTCGTTCCTGGCTGAAGCATATTGGATGTTTCATTATCATCTTCTAGGTAAGGTTTTACAGTGAGAACGACTTTATTATCGCCATTCGAGGACATAGTAGCGGTATGCTTCCCATTGAAGTAAAAACCTTCATTAATCATTGCAGGATTCTGCATCAAGGATTTCTCACTTATTAAAGTCAATCCCACATTTAATTCAAAATTGCTTAGATTAAATCCAGTAGCATCAATATCTGTAGTAACCGTGAGTTGATTAGAACCATTCATTGATGCATTGATTATGTTATGTTGTTCCATCATTATAGACGATCCACTTCCGTGATTATTATCAAAGTTCATGTTCGTTTGACCTAATAATCGTTTAAAGTCAAATCCCGAGGAACTCGGTAATGGATTTGATCCGGATGTCTCGAAATCACACACTCCGAGCTCGTGCTCGGCTGCATTACCACCAACAGCAATTGTCAAGGAGTTGTCGTATCCGTAAAGAGCGGACGAATAGATTCCCAAACGATTGACGTTTTCGATTTCATAAGCATCTGGTGAGAAGCGCGTAACCTCATTCACCCATTCCCAATTAGAAACATATTCTTCAATATTACCCAAGTCCCATGTGAATTCAGGGACGTTCTCGAGTATACCGTCACTGTACAACCTCGGGTTTTCTGAGGTGTTATTAGCATCCATATCAGCGTATCCCTTACGTGCCCCAACATATGTGTAGGACTTAAATGGTCTAAAAATTCCACTATTACCCGAAAGAAATGGATTCGCTGTTCCTTCTATGGAGTTAATAGTAGTTGACCAATCATCTTTGAAAAGACTTGCCGTCGCGGATAGAACATTTCTGTAGCTCTGAACTGTTACCTTCTCTTCAATAGATGCTAGTGGATTCAAGGTAACATCCGCAGCTTGATTCTGAGGGTCGGTGATAAGCCCTTGCGAAAGATAGTTCGCAGCCATGGTACTATGATGATTGCGACGACCTGAACGGATTACTTTGAATCTAAATGTTTCAATACCGGTATTACTGGGCCACGGATTTATAAATTGTAACATCGCGGAAATAGGTTGACCCGAGCCATTATATTTCCATCCTAAGAAATACGCACGAATAAACTTGTTTCCAATATGCCCACCTCCAACATCGGTAATTATGAGTTCATCTCCTCTGACTAAGTGATCTACAACATCACTTCCGGTCAAAAGAGATGCTTCAATATTAGCAATTGAGAAATCAAACGGATTCTCATAGTCGAACGGTTTCTCCAGGTCGTTAGGGTCAACCGGGGTGATCTGTCCTATATTCAAATCAAAAGTATAGTTTATATTCCTATACGCGTGCCCCATTCTGTCATAATGGTAGTAAGCTGGAATACTGTAACTATAAAAATCATCCCCGAACTCATTCTTTACTTTCGAAAGCAAAGGAATACCCGACTTTTCGTCGTAAGCAAGTATTTCTGACTCGTTCACAGTTTGCAGGTCACGTGATTTGGTCTTTTTCAATATACCAGATCGATGAACCACCTTGTTGGTCACATAGGTGCGGAACATACTCTTATGGTTGGATGCGGTCACCCAGAATTTAGGTAAAGGAATTCCTAGAATTGTAGAAGCCTCTAACCCCCAGTCAACACCTAAAGTCGAACTCAAGTTTTTAGATTGCCTTTGATCAGTGAACAAATCAACCTGAACCCCCATTAGGCGTTGAGTACCATCAATTTCGTTCGAACCGTCATTAGGAATTACGTTCACATAGTTATCAAGTTTTTGGACCATCTCACCTTGATATGTTATCGGTTTTGATTGGTACTCATAGCTCGATTCAGTGATAGGAGAACTGTTTATCTGATAATTGTTTAGTTCAAATGTTTTCACTCCCTTAGGCTTGCCATGCATGTCATTGGTTTCAATGAGGTAGGCCTGAGTTCCATGGAAATAGTTACGTTTTATTGTGCCCACAAACGGAATAGGTATTGTAGGGTTGAATACATCTTTTGTATTTAGTTCCTCGGACAATTTCGTGTAAGAAACCATGGTTGGAAAATCCTTTGAAGTGTAGAATTCGTGTCGAGTAATACCTGAAGTTCTACCCACCGCGTTGCCTGAAGGAGAACTCTTAACCTGTCGATCAGTGTTTAAGGTAGTAACTTCTACTTGTCGATATCCTACTTGAGCGCCCGGGAATAAAGCCTCATTAACTGGAGCTTCTGAGAATAAATTGTTTTGCGTAAATGCGTAACTTCTACCTTGAAAATAGATAGGATACTTTAGTGCATTCTCATCCCCCCCTGCTTGAGGTTCGTATTGTGCAACACCACTACTTGAAACTACAACTCCGTCTTCCTTTATTGTATAGTCAAAATGTTGTCCGTAGCTTCGATCGCTTTCATTCGTATCTGTGCTCCAATTATCTTTTATGGAGATTTCACTTACTCTGTGTCCTCCGCCATATTTAATCTTATCTGGACTCGCAAGCCGTATACAGGACTTACTTAGATCTATTCGTCTTGCGAACTTTTTGTCTTTACAGTATTTACGAATATTGCCAAAGCTAGCTTTTAATTGGGGTATGAAATTTACTAAATCTAGAGCTTTCCCCTTGAAATTATCCGAGTTCAAATCACTCCCAGTAAAACTCCCAGTAAAACTATTTGGGTTCATTAATAACTCCTGTGCATCCGTTTGTAAATACGTCCATGCGGTAAGAGCCATAGGGTGATATTCACTAAAATACTGTAATTCGCCCTGAGAGTTTTTCTTTTTCTTTAGTGCAGCTTTAATTGTAACAAAGCCATTTTTACCATTTGATGATATACCATAGTTATAATCATCCTGATTTGTACTCGCGTTTGAATCAAAAGTTGGTTCCTCCAATGGTAAATAACCTGAAATGTAATCCGCAATACCGTCCGGTACGCCAGGAATCAATTCGGTTCGAGCTTTGAAGTATAAATTACGTTGACCTGATTCATCCTGAATCATTGGTTCTACATACTTTTCATAAACCTTTTCAGCTGCCTGAACGGGAGTAGTGGCTGGATCAATAGGGTATTCTAACTTAAAATAAACTCTTCTACTCTTTTCGTCATTTCTGGAATTGATATTGTAAAAATCATCATTGTAACTGTAAAGGTCATAGTCATTCACAGATTGATCGTTAACCTTAGTTATTTTAAACATCTGATTGGCAACCTTGTGTTGAACATGACTATAATCATCTGATTCGTACTTAATATTGATCTCACCTCCTGATGGCAATGTAATTCGGTCTAAGCACCATGCTGAAGCATGCGCATCTCTCATTTGCTTGGTTTCCTTACGACTCAAATCGTTTTCATCATTACTCGAATAAGACATCGCATCATTCCATTCTTGATTGAACTGATTGGTATACGGAAAGTGCTTTTCGAAATCGTAACTCGAGGAACGCGGACTGTACGATCCCCATGGATCATAACTGTTTTGTCGGTAGTTTGGATTTCGATCATTTAATCCATATTCATCTGAGTTGTTGATCACACCATTCACCTTATGGACGTCATAATCAAACTTGTACTTACTTTTTTCACCTCGAGTTGATCCCAAACTGGTAAACCAAACTGATTTAAGGGTAAGTTTTCCTGATTCCAGAACTGACGGGGATGGATTGTTGTTGAGTGCTCCTTTACACAGTTCGTATGAGTAATCGAAATGAACCGTCTGCAAAGGAAGGTTATCAGACTCACTTCCGCCATTTTGAATTTTTCGATACGTTTCTTTATCGTAAATCTTGATTTTATCTAGATATACACCGTTATCATCGCTCGGGCTAGTGTTATCAATTTCCCCATCAGCTTCGGCATTATCCTTCCTATCTGTTTTTGTGATGAAAATTGCTACATGTGATTTTGTTTCCATTCTAGCCATGTACCAGATTTCCTTTTCTCCATACTGGTAGGACGCTTTGTCATCATCAGAGTGGTAAAGAGCACCTTCGTTATAATTTGCTTTATTATACTCGTAAGGTGAACGCCATTTGTAATCCGTTGCGTGACGCGAATAATCAAATTTCACCCAATAACCTAAATCGTCATCACTTGGCCCATCATTTAATACATCTACGTAGTCTGCTCCTTGAACTGAAGTTAGTAAATAAGAATGAGCATAAGGTGATTTCGTTGTTTTGCTGATGTACTTATGAGATTTATCAGCAATTCCAACAGTTTCATTTTTCAATTTGTAGTCCACTTCACCGCTGTGAGTAGTAAATGAAACTTGATCTACATCGGACGGATTAGCATTCGGTTCTTTAACCGAAAAAAGGTTTTCAACTTCAGTTTTATTGTAAGCTGGAAGTCCGTACACGTAGTAGCTACCTTGCTCATTCAGTACTTTAAAGCCTGCTTTATGGTTCTCAATGTTTACAGTGCCTCGTGTGGTTCTATTTAAGGTTTGTCCTGGTTCTTGATACAAGTTTGCATTCTTCCCATAAAAAGAGATGTCAAATTCACCTAATCGGTCGACCTCTTTATTTTTGAGTTCATGTATCAAGGTATTTCGAACAAATCGGTCATCCTCCGAATGCCCATTATTGTCGAAGTTTACAGCACTATCAACTTTTCGCTTGCCACCAGTTACACCGTCCGAATTTTTTGGCTTTAGCTTAACCGAAGCAAGAGTAAGTCCTCCGAGATAGGACAGATCAGAATCCACCATGATAGTTTGCTCACCATGAGCTTGATAGTAAAGGTTTTCTTGATGTCCGTATGTGTTTAAGTCGGTCGGGATATTCGAATTACAATTTAAACACCCGTAGTCTGGATTCAAAAAGTCATATTCTTCAGTGTCGTTGTTACTGTATAACTCATTTTTTCGATTCCAAGGACCTTGTTTACTCCATCCGAAATTCGCGCCTACACTGTTTAATTGAAAACCCGTCGATGATCCTGCATCAGCTTCAACGCCAAAACTCGCGCCAAAACTCTCATCAAATTTTTTCGGGTCAAATGTTCGACCAATATCATTTCTACGTGCTCGGAACGCTCCAAGAATACCTTGACCACTAGATGTATAGGTGTCGTATGAATAATTGCTAGGTGAAAGTAATACAGATTCTTTTGTTATCGTTCCATCCGCTCCTCTCGAAAAATCTCTTGAATACTTGTCAGTAATGCTAGCGTTTCCAAGTTGGTCATAACCTACTACTAAAACATTTCTTCCAAATTTATCTATGTCACTATAGTCTTGAGTACTGAAATTAACTCCCATAGAACCACCGACTTCTCCAAAGGGGAAAGCAGTTGTAGCTAACAAAAAACTAATAGAAGTATTATAGTGATTGACATTTTGGGAATAGGAAGTCGTATAGCTTGGCTGTGCAAAGCTTATAGATGATGAAAATCCACCTATACCACCTTTCCAGATAGTAGTCCCATCTGGGTTCGTTCCTACATCATGAGTATTCTGTAAACTGTAATCCAATGATAGATTCCCATCAAAGTTTAGAGATAATGAATGTACATTACGTGCACAACTAGCCTCTGCAGAAGTCCCAAATCTTGAGGTAAGACCGAGACCATTTTCAGAATCCAAACTGATTCCTAGACTAAAATTATCACTCTTTCCAATCCCAAGACTTGGTTCTAGGGTAACACCCACACCACGATAATTGTTATAATAGATACTTGCCGATAAACCAACACTTGGAATAGCTTCTCCTCCAAAAAGCTTCGCTTTTGTACTACCAGAGACGCCTAAAGTCCATGATTGTTTCATATCAGACTTAACATTTAGGTGATCATAGTTATTGTCTGCCATCGATAAACCCGAATTGGAAGCAAGATTATCTTCTACACTCATAAACTCATCCGGCAACCCTCTCATATTTCTCACCAAAGCACCGACATTCAAGTTCCAACCTAGACCTACCCATGAAGCCTCATCATCCATAGAAACGCCCGCGTGATAGGCTAAGTTGACTGGATAACCACCATTCGGACCAGGAAGGTTGAACAAGGGAATGTTGTAATTAAAATCTCCAGTGAATAAATCAACCATTTGTGTCGTTCCAATTGGCTCAAATGATTGCACTTCTGGCTGCGAAGGTCCTTCGGTTAACGCCCAAGAGACAGAAGGTTGGATCATTTCAAAAATCAAGCTTAACGCCAAGGTCATGGAAATCCCTTTGAACGTTCCTGATTGTCTCAATCGAAGAATATACCCTTTCTTATTATTCGGAGCTGTTTTACGCATTTTCAACATAACACTTCGTAAATAGTTCTTTATTTAATTTTATTCTGATCAATCCTTGACCAAATAATTCATCTCTGTAAGTAAAGTAGACATCTTCTTTTGGCTCCATTTGCATGAAGTTGAACATAATGTCTATAGTTGGCTTTAAACCGTAATTTCGCTCGTAATGGTGAAAAACGGGGGGATTGGCATGACCATTTTCCTCTATTGCCACATCTTTTCTGAGATCAAAGGACAAATACCCTTCGCGCTCAAGTGCTTCCTCTTTGCTATTCGTATTATAGTCTAAAACAGAACCTCCATCTTTTCGACTAATTCTCAAATGAACTGTAAACTGAGGAATTTCATCTCCTGAAATTGCTGGCTCAAACTTCAAATCAAAATTCATGTCTGAAGCCTCTTCGCTCACGATGAAACCATTTTCAGGATTATTTACATACGCTTTCCATTCCTCTGTATCTTTGAAAGAAGTTTTCTTTCCTCCACTACATGCCATGAGGAAAAACAACAGCGATATAAACAAACAAGTTCTCATTATCGATTCACGTATTCGATCATTTCTTTTGTGATGTCCTCACCTTCATCAGCATACATCAACGCACCATCACCTACAGCAGAAAACAAGTAATTGTACCCATTATCTTCACCGAAAGACTTTGCTTTCTCATTGATACTCTGTCGGATTTGGTTAAAGTACTCCTCTTTTAAGCGATAATTTTCTTGTTCGTAGCTATTCTGAAGCGTGAGGTAACGGTTTTTCATGTCCTCAAAAAGATCCAACTCTTCTTGGTCGGCATTATTCGCCTGAACTTTATTCGATAAGAAGGTAAGTTCCAATTTAATGCTGTCAAGTTCACTTGTACGTCTGCTCACCACTTTTTCCAAATCCTTTTGAAGGCGTTCTTTTAAGTCGCATTCTTCGTGAACCTTTGCATAATCAAAGTAAGCGATTTTCTTTTCTGCATTTAAAGCCAATGCACTCATCACTATTGCTACAATCCCAAGAAGGGTTGCTATTCCAAGAAATAGGTTTCTTTTCATCTAGTCGTTATTATTCGGTTGGAGGGTTTTCATTACTAATATAATCCGTACAAGCTGGATTTTGATAATCATTCAAGAAGCGTAAATACATCTTCTCCTTTTTACTGTTAATCACTTCCAAATAGAAAAAGCCACGTCCTATACAGTGTGTATCATCTGAAACATCAATGGTAAGATAGTTAGCACCATTCGTCGTGGCTAGCGTTGGAAAATCACTCTGATCCTTCACCAAGACATCCATGTGATTATAAATATTAAACGTAAGATCGTCTGCGTCGTATTCTTGATCAAACACGAATCGAATTTTCCCATCGTCCATGATATGATAGAAACCATCAAGCTTATACTTTAGATTGGCGAACATTTTAGGAGTTCCACATGGAAAACTACTGACAACATCAACACAACCATCGCCTACTTCCTGAGATCTTACTGCAATATTCATCGGACCCGTTGGAGAGGTTTGAAACAAAAAAGCCGTCGTATTATTATCGTTTAGCTGGAGCCGAACACTCGAGGACTCCCTAATGAGTCGGACTTTATCATTTGGATTTGTCGAAATTGTTGAATAAACGTAACTTCCTCCGAAATCCTTGTACCTTACACGAATTCCGCTTCCTCCAGTTGTCTTATAAAACTCGATAAACTGAACAGGATCGTTAATTGTAAAAATTCCAAGTGGATTGGTCTCTCCAACTATCCAGTAAACGTGACTCGAAGTTGACGTTCCATACTGTGCTTTCATTTCGATCCAACCATCAGCACCAGCATCCAATTCATTGGAAGATCGAACACCTCCGAGGCTGTTCGAAACGACATTTTGCTTTGCTGAATAGCTATTTGGATCAAGTGTCATATCAATTTTCTCTGCCCATACCGTTTCTATACCTACCCAAATATTAACCGAAAAGGGGATTCCTACCCACATCCCACTGCTATTCAATGCAGAAACAGAACCTGAGAAGTTATATTGACCTATACCAAGGCTGTTTATTGTTCCAAGTAAGTTGTTATCATAACTTTCATAAGCCGGATCTTCATCTCCTTCACGAATTAACTTTGCACTATTCAAGGATGCCTGATTTTCCCATTCAGAGGAAACAACAATTTCATATTCTATTGTCCCTTCAGGCAAGATACACGTCCCATGAGATATCGTTGCTACAACAGAAACAGTAGGATTACTTCCTCCTCTATCTGCCAGAACAAAATTACTACTCAACCCAAAAACAGCGAATAGCAGTAAAAATCTTAGATTATTCTTCATCATCTAGTAAGTATCTATTATTATTTCCTCCTCTAGTACTCCACTAATCTTTGAAAGAATTCTAACTCGATAGTTGAGAGAAGTGTACGTTCCGACATCGAAACTAAAGGCTTCTGACGTTGAATCGTACGTGAAATTCGTTAGTGTATTCAAACCTCCTGATGAGAAATCCTTGTAACCACTGTACACAACAGAATCCAGTGAATCAGCAGTCATTAAGGAGACTTCCAAGACCATTGAATCCGTAAATGTGGCAAAACCAGAAACCTGAATCAAGTAACTGGAGGGGGACAAAGTATCTGAAAGATCTGTTGAAATTTCGAAATTCTGAGCGTTAGAACTAAATGTCAAACTTGTGAATATGACGCCAATCACTAGGATCCGACGTACAAGAATTCTATACATAGTGGATATATTTTACGTAATAAATCTTCCCGCTGCGCGAACAGAGAACGATTCTACTTCAACGATTTTCTAATAAATATCTGATTGTTGGTGAATAGGTTCATTCGTGTTTAGTTTGGTTATGTTAAAAGGTATTCCTGAAAAATATACTCGGTTCGTTTCTTAACTCAACGTTGTAATGATTCAGGTAATTCTTATTTCGGTTAAGGCTATTAATACTGTTCCAAATGTACATCTTTTTCTCCAATATGAACAACTCTGATTTCCAAATGGTGGTTTTTACATGCTGAAATGTCATTGTTTTTACATTAACTGCTATATTCCGTATTTCAGTATGAATTTTCATGATCTGTTAAACAAAACACCTAGATTTAATCCAATGGACGTAGGACCAACCCTTTTCATATCACTTGCCGTTATCGTAATTATTGGTGTTGTCATCAACCTAGGTTTGTACAACATACGGAAGCGCCAGAAACGCGTCTACCCTGAACTGTGGCAGTCATTTGAAAAAGCGCTAGAGGAAGAAGCTCATGATGACATTATTTCTATCGGGAATGAATTAATCTACAATGCACATCTCCTCCAAAAACACCTCACGATTATACACCAAACGGCGATTGAACTTGAAAAAAAAGATCCAAAATTTGAATCATTGCGCCTGAACGCCTTCAATAAACAATTGCACTACGATCGGCCATTACCTGAAATTGGAAGTAGCGGAGGTGTTAAACAATCATGGTTTGATGGAAAGTGATTAAAAATTCCGATCTTGAACAAAAATGGTATGCCTAAACCTCTTGTACTTCTGATCCTTGTTTTCTTTTCAGTTGCGTTCAGTAGTTGTGATTCGATAGTGCACCTCTTCTACTCCGTTGAAAACAACACATCGGAATCTGTTCGGGTTTTCGTGCCTAATTACTCCCCCAATCATTTTTCCTTGTACAAGAACTCAGCTCCAAAAGACACCATTCTCACATTGGTTCCTGGCGAAAAATTCATTGTAGATGGTGCGAGCAAAATTGACTTCCCGTGGGGTGCGAAAAATATTTATCGAGATCATCCTGGAAGATGTGGACTAAAAATTGTTGAACAGGATACACTGATTGAACTCGGTTGTTCTGAGGCTGAATGGAAATACCGAAGAAGGACTTCTAACCTTAAACTAAATTAATTTGGAATGAAACGATTGATTGTTATGCTGTTCTTGTTTGTACTGGGGCATTTTGGTTTCAGTCAAACCGACACCAATCTTATACAATTACTTGAGATTGCTAAAGCAAAAGATTTCAAGCAATTCAGAAAAGAAGCTGTTCCGTTTATTGAATCATTTCCAAAGGAAAGAACAGAGGGTGAACTTTATTTCCTTGGTAAAGGAGGGTTTCGAGATTATGGTTTTGGTTTTTCTCTATACACTTTGCATTTTGCAAACATTCTAGAAGTGGACGGTAATAGTTTTCGTCCTGAGAATTATCAATTACGATTTCTACTAAATAACATAGACTCGACCATCTTCTTCGTAAATCTTATCCAGACTGATAGTCGCTGGGGAGAATACGAAAAGAATATTCTTCTCGATTTCGATTCAACACAATTTGAAAGCTATTTTGCCAAACATGACAGCATGTTCAATGCGATAACACCCCGAAATTTCGTTGCCCCACCTTTCATTAGTTCCAATTACTACGGTCCGATGTGTTCCTTTCATGGTTCATTACAATATGATGAAATGATGATACACATCGAAAATGACCGCAGAGATGTTTTCGTTGAATGGTTAAAATCGTTCAATTTGGAGAACAAAGTATACGGAGCACATGGACTTTACTTTCTTCAAAAGAAGGGCATTAAATTGACAAAGGAAGAGAAAAAACTCCTGGAGGCTATCACGTCTATGAGATTCATAAAAGTTCAAACTGACTTAAAATTAGACTACATATGTGTCCTGCTTTCTCAAAGCCGACTCGACCGAAAATTTGAGCAATACATCAAATAATGGGTGAATTTTTTCTGATTATCTTCTTCCCCATCACTGCCATTTTACTATGGTTTGTTATCCGAAAACTTTCGAAAAAAACCTGGGTACAAACCTTACTGATGACATGTGGGTTAACTCTAATTCTGATCACCCTGTTTGCCATTAGTTCACTTGATTCCTCCGGCTATTTTCAGTTTTGGGGTGCATTAACGTTGGTCTACCTGCTTTATTACATTCCTTCCATGCTCATCCTATTCGTCTTTTTTATTATTCTTCGAATGATGAGAGATGAACCCGCTCCGAAGTGATTCCTAAAATTTCGTACTTTGAGAAAGATGACACATTCAAAACGCTTACTTCTAATGGTATGCCTTTTCACTTTGAACTGGGCGTACTCCCAAGGTGAACCTCTCATTTTCCCAATCGATAGTTTCAACGTAACCGATCTCCCTGCCCCTTCTGATTTGCAAGCGCTCAACCGACATTCCATCGACTGGCGCGGAATCGTTCGCAATGGAGAAATCGCATTTTTCGACGAATACGAAGTAGATTTCTTTGGAGACTCTCTTCCCATTCCCTTTGATGATATCCACGAGCATATCAATTGCAGAATTGGCGGAGGAAGATACCACTTTCATCAGGCTCATAATGGATGGTATATTGGAACCAATCGAGGTGAATGGGGAGGTGAACTATACAAACTTTCCGCAGATTTTGAGACGTGTGAACGGATGTGTCGTGCAAACGTAAATCAACTTTATTCATTTCGAGAAAAGATTTACTTGGTGGAAGGGCTCTCGCACAAAAGTATCTCCGGCGGTAATGTCATCGAACTAAACGAAGATCTGACACTTGACACCTTGCTTCGGATGGATGAAACTCCGCGGCATCTCGTTTTCATCTCAAATGAAGAAGGATACTTGCTTACC
>JBFHGY010000004.1:0-24898 GCA_041582905.1 Crocinitomicaceae bacterium
GTTCCGCTAAGGATTGAACTTGATCTTGTGAGATTTTTCCAACACCGAAGTACTTCGCATGACGACTTCCGAAATACCACCCCGACACACTTGCCGTTGGCGTCATGGCCATGCTATCTGTCAATTCAACACCCGTTACTTCTGATGCATTTAGCAACTCAAACAACGCAGGTTTTTCCGTATGATCTGGACATGCCGGATATCCTGGAGCCGGACGAATTCCACGGTATTCTTCTTTGATTAACGCCTCGTTATCCAAGGTTTCACCACTTGCATAGCCCCAAAAATCCGTTCGAACCACTTTGTGTGCATATTCCGCGAATGCTTCCGCCAAACGATCGGCCAACGCCTTCAATAAAATGGAATTGTAATCGTCGTGATCGGCTTCAAATTGCGCCACTTTTTGATCAATACCAATTCCTGAAGTCACAACAAATGCTCCGATGTAATCTTTCTTCCCACTCTCAACTGGAGCAATAAAATCAGATAATGCAATATTCGGAACACCATCGGCCTTCTTCGTTTGTTGACGCATCGTATGCTGAACAGAAATCTGCTTTGTCGCATCTTCTGGATCATAAATGATAATGTCATCCGCTAGTGCATTCGCAGGAAACAGTCCAACAATTCCTTTATGTTCCAGCCATTTCTCTTCAGCGATTGTTTTCAGCATGGCTTGAGCATCTTTGAACAGCTTCTGTGCTTCCTCCCCAACAACTTCATCTTCCAAAATAGCTGGATATTTCCCATGTAATTCCCATGTTCTGAAGAATGGCGTCCAATCGATGTAAGGAATCAACTCCTCCGTAGTTACGGAAAGTTCCATTCTTCCTAATTTATTCGGACTCACTATCGATTCGTTCTCCCAATCGATTTGAAATTTATTTGCCTGCGCATCTTTTAACGGCAATAACTGCTTACGTGTTCTACTCTTTTGATGATGCTCACGCACTCGTGCATAATCCGACTGAATCTCCTTGACAAAATCCGCTTTCTTTCCTCCCAGCAACTGCTCCACTACTGTTACCGATCGCGAAGCATCCAACACGTGAATCGCTTGATCTTTTGTGAAATGCTCATCAATTTTTACCGCTGTATGCACTTTAGAAGTTGTGGCTCCACCAATCATCAACGGAATTGACAAATTGGCGCGCTCCATCTCCTTCGCCACCGTCACCATCTCATCGAGTGAAGGAGTGATCAAACCACTCAATCCGATCACGTCTACTTTTTGCGCAATGGCTTCCTCAATGATTTTCTCAGTAGGAACCATTACACCAAGATCGATTACTTCGTAATTATTGCAACCCAGCACAACGCCGACAATGTTCTTTCCGATATCATGCACATCACCTTTCACTGTCGCCATGAGCACTCTTCCGGCAAATGATTGCTCACCACCTTTTTCCGCCTCAATGTACGGCAGCAAATAAGCCACCGCTTTTTTCATTACACGCGCCGATTTCACCACTTGCGGCAAGAACATTTTTCCACTTCCGAACAGATCTCCCACGATGTTCATTCCATCCATGAGCGGCCCTTCAATCACTTCAATTGGGCGATCAAATTGCTGTCTACATTCTTCCGTATCTTCATCAATGTAATCGGTAATTCCTTTCACGAGAGCATGTGCCAAACGTTCTTGCACCGTTCCTTCTCGCCACGATAAATCCACCGTGCGCACTTTACCTTCTCCTTTGACCGTCTCGGCATATTCCAACAAGCGCTCTGTTGCATCTTCTCTTCGATTCAACAACACATCTTCTACGTACTCAAGTAGTTGTTTATCGACATCATCGTACACTTCCAACATCGAAGGATTTACGATACCCATGTCCATTCCGTTTTGAATCGCATGGTATAAAAACGCCGCATGCATCGCCTCGCGGACAACATTATTTCCTCTAAAAGAAAAAGAAACATTCGAAACGCCACCACTCACATGCGCACCCGGTAAATTCTCGCGAATCCACTTTGTTGCCCTGAAAAAATCGAGTGCATTGTTATTGTGCTCTTCCATTCCAGTCGCCACAGGGAAAATGTTTGGATCGAAGATGATATCGTCCTTTGGAAACTTCACCTGATCGACCAAAATTCGGTAGGAACGTTCGCAGATTTCAATACGTCGTTCGTAGCTATCCGCCTGACCATTCTCATCGAAAGCCATAACGATCACTGCCGCACCGTATCGCTTAATTTTTCGTGCATGCTCAATGAACTGTTCCTCGCCTTCTTTTAGCGAAATCGAATTCACCACCCCTTTTCCTTGAACACATTTCAATCCCGCTTCAATGATTTCCCATTTAGAGCTATCAATCATAATTGGAACACGCGCAATATCAGGTTCCGCAGCAATTAAATTCAGGAAACGAACCATGGCCTCTTTTCCATCGATCATTCCTTCATCCATATTGATATCGATGATTTGCGCTCCACCTTCTACCTGCTCACGCGCTACGCTCAAGGCTTCATCGAACAATTCTTCTTTAATTAAACGTAAGAATTTACGTGATCCCGTCACATTCGTTCGCTCTCCAACATTTACAAAGTTTGTTTCTGGAGTAACAATCAATGGCTCCAGTCCAGACAGTTTTAAGGTTGCTTTATTCTTCGACATCTGCTTCTTGCTTTCGTGGTGAGTAGTTCGCTGCTAAGTCGGCAATTGCTTTGATGTGATCTGGCGTTGTTCCACAGCAACCTCCGATAATGTTGACCAATCCTTCGTCTAAAAATTCCTTGATTTGAGCTGCCATTAACTCTGGCGTCTCATCGTATTCTCCAAATTCATTCGGCAAGCCGGCATTCGGGTGAGCACTCACCCCAAAAGGCGCTTTTTTATCGAGTACTTGCAAATATGGACGCATCATCGATGCTCCCAATGCGCAGTTCAAACCGATCGTAAGTAAATTCATGTGTGAAACGGAAATCAAAAACGCTTCGGTTGTTTGTCCCGTTAATGTACGTCCACTTTGATCCGTAATGGTTCCTGAAACCATGATCGGAAGATCCAACTTTCGTTCATTCAACACCTCATCAATCGCAAATAAAGCCGCTTTGGCGTTGAGCGTATCAAACACCGTTTCTACCAAGAGTAAATCTACTCCTCCATCAATCAATGCGCCTGCTTGTTCTTTGTACGCTGTTACGAGTTCATCAAAGGAAATCGCGCGAAAACCTGGGTCGTTGACATCAGGAGAAATTGACGCCGTTCGATTCGTTGGTCCCATTGAACCAGCCACAAATCGTGGTTTATTCGGCTCACGCTTTGTGAATTCATCTGCAACTTCTCGCGCAATTTTCGCACTCTGGTAATTAATATCGTATACGGCAGCCTCCAATCCATAATCAGCTTGAGCAATCGTCGTTCCAGAGAAGGTGTTTGTTTCCGCGATATCTGCTCCAGCCTCAAAATACAAGGCATGAATTTCCTTAATGATTTCAGGACGCGTTAATGACAGTAAATCATTATTCCCTTTCAGTGGAGACGCGTGATCTTCAAACCAGTTTTTACGAAAATCTTCTTCCTCTAACTTATGACGTTGAATCATGGTTCCCATGGCTCCGTCTAGTACAAGGATGCGCTCGCGCAGTATTTCTTGTATGCGATTCATGTATATACTATGTTATTGTGAAGAAAGTGAGGAAAACTCACACAACTTATCTTTTCCGTTTGCAAACGGATCGGATTTGGCACCTTTTTCGAAGCTAAATGCTTAACGAATAGGTTGCCAAGGTTTCTCAGGGCCTGTCCCTCCACCTTTCTTCATAAGTTTATTCTAAAGAACTCCGACAAAGATACATGAATAATTTCTTCCATCAAGGAATCGAGGAGAATCGTTTTGAATCGCCAGATATATTGTATTTTGGATCCATGAAAATGCTTAAGTCATTTCGAGATGCATTCAACGGAATTGGGATACTAATTCGGTCGGAGCGCAACTTTCAAATTCATATTGTCGCTTTTCTGATTGCGATTGGAGCTGCATTTTATTTTCAGATTTCAACGGGAGAGTTTATCACTATTTTGATGGTTTCTGCTCTTGTTTTTTCCTTGGAAGCCGTCAATACAGCGATCGAAAAATTGTGTGATGAAGTGACTCAAGAACGAAAAGAATCCATTCGGAAAATCAAAGACGTTGCCGCTGGAGCGGTGCTAATTTCAGCCATTTTTGCACTTACCGTGGGCGTTGTGATTTTTTGGAAGTATCTTTTTTGATTGGATTCGCTACGCGGCTGCCTTCGGCGGTGTTGGATAAACAAAAAAACTCTTGACTATTTCTAACCAATAATCATCGAATTCAATTCACCGATATAATTCAAAAGCTTCTCACGTCCGAATTTAGATTCTGATGATGTTGTAAACACAGGAGGAAGCGCTTCCCAATACTTGAGCATTTCCTTTTTGTATTTCGCTAGATTTTTCTGCAATTGCGTACTTGAAAGTTTATCAATTTTGGTAAAAACCATGGAGAAAGGTAATTCTTTCTCACCGCACCAGTTCATGAATTCAAGATCGATTTTTTGCGGCTCCAAACGGCTATCGAGTAACACGAAAATGTTCACTAACGATTCGCGATTTGTCAAATACTCCACAATGAACTTTTCCCATTTCGCACGGCTCTGCTTGGATGCTTTCGCATATCCGTATCCAGGCAAATCGACCAAGTACCACTCATCGTTAATTACAAAGTGATTGATCAATTGGGTCTTTCCAGGCTTTCCAGATGTCTTTGCGAGCTTTTTATTATTCGTCAACATGTTGATCAACGAAGACTTCCCCACATTCGAGCGACCGATAAACGCGTACTCAGGTTTTCCGTCTTCAGGTCCTTTCTTATAATCTGTATTCGAAATAACGAATTCCGCTTGATTGATCTTCATGATACTGATTTTGTACAAAGATAGGGAGATTGTTGGATTGTTTGATCGCTTCGCTTTCCGATTGTCCGATTATTTGATGACGCGATGAGCGAATAAAACAAAGGTTGAGCGGAGCCGAACCCTGTATGAATAAACAGATTACTTACGTAATTTCTCAACGATCTTTGTCGTAGAAAAACCATCGACGAGAGGAATCGCCACGACTTCTCCGCCGTTTGCTTTCACGATATCGGAGCCAACGATGTACTTTTTTGACGAAGAATCTGTTTCCTCTGGATCGTAGTCCGCCCCTTTTGCTAATACATTCGGTTGTAATTCACGGATCAAATCAAGCGGCGTATCTTCATCGAATAACACGACTAAATCGACACAGCTTAACGCGGCTAGCACTGTTGCTCGTGCATCTTGATCATTGATTGGACGATCATCTCCTTTACCCAATCGACGAACGGACGCATCTGCATTCAACCCTACAACCATACGATTACCATGCTGAGCTGCTTGCGCCAAATAGGTAACATGACCTTTGTGAAGAATATCAAAAACGCCATTCGTAAACACCACTTTGCGCCCAGTCATTTTCCACACTTCCATGTGTTGTTTCGCTTCTGCAAGTGTTGCTATTTTTCCTCCGAGAAAATCCGTTCTATTGATCATCTTTACTTTCTGTTTGCATTGACAATTTTGGCTTTCGTTGGATTAAGAATAGAGAAGATAATCCTAGCACCAAAATCAACACGGTTTGAGTTACCCACAAGAAAGCCCCGAACGCTTTAAAATCGATTCCGTATGCTAGAAGGGCACTTGTGATCCACAATGGATAAAGTCCTAGACCTCCAGGCGTCGCTCCAATAGCTGCGGCGCCAACAACGAAGGCAGCGAAAACCAATCCAAGGGACATTCCTTCGGTTTCAGGAAACGCCTGTGCAGTAATCCAAATGTTCGCGACGTAGGCTGCCCAGATGAATACCGTATGACCCAGAAAGGCCCATTTTTTCTTCATGGTCCAAATCGACTTCAACCCTTCCCAGAAACCTATCAATTTTTCGTTTACAAAACGTTTCAATTTTTGGTTCTTCAAGTATAAAATCAAACCAATTATACCAAGAACAAATGCGCCTGCTAGCAAGTACCAAATCAAGTTACTCGTTTCACCATTTTGCTGCGTAATGCCTTTTATTTCATCTGCGTTCACCTGAAGCAATCCCGAAATAAAAAAGATGATCGCGAACATCAATAAATCGATAACACGCTCCGCAACAATGGTCGCAAATCCCCTTTCAAAAGGGATATTCTCATAGGTAGCCATCAAACCTGCCCGTGCAAATTCACCTGATCTCGGAACCGTATAATTGATCACATATCCTGACATCACAGCATGATACGAGTTGATCAACTTTGGTTTGTATCCCATCGGCTCGAGCACAAACAACCATCGATATGCTCGACTCAAATGACTCAAAAACATGACAATCAAACCAATAACCACCCAAAAATAGTCCGCTTCTCTGAACGACTTTTTGATATCCTGGATATCCTTTTCGCTCATTCCGTCAATGAAATACCACGTAAGGTAGAGACCGATTGCGATCGGAACGACAATTTTGAGAATTTTGATGATTTGACTCTTCAATGAACTAGTCGATTAAGTTTGTTTCTTCATTTGGGAACACCAAAGAAGGCTTGAATGATTTTGCCTCTTCGAAATCCATCATTCCGTATCCAATGATAATTACAAGATCTCCACACGCTACTCTTCTTGCTGCCGGACCATTTAAGCAAATTGTTCCCGATTTCGGCTCACCTTTGATCACATACGTTTCAATACGCTCACCGTTGTTAATGTTCACAATTTGAACACGCTCACCTTCGATGATATTTGCAGCTTTCATCAACTCCTCATCAATGGTGATACTACCAATGTAATTGAGGTCTGCTTGAGTAACTTTTACTCGGTGAATTTTCGATTTTACGACGTTTACTAACATGCTGTTCGTTTAATTAGGCACAAAAATACGCTATTTTTCCTCAAAGGGAATCAATTGTATATTATCAAGTAGACGGACATCTCCAGCGTATGCAACCATGCACGCGTGAGCACCTGGAATCCACTTTTCAAGACGCTCTAAGGTAAGCGGATGTATGATTTCTAAGTACTCCAATTCCAAAGCACCTTTTCGGAAAAACTGCTTGGCCTTCTTCCATGCTTTTTGCGGTGGATAATTGCCCACAATCGACTTCAAGTATTCCAGTGTTTGGATGATAATCAACGCTTCCTCCTTTTGTTCTTCGGACAAACGTACATTTCTACTACTGCTTGCCAGGCCGCTCTCTTCTCGAACAATATCACAAACCACAATTTCCACTGGGTCCTTTGTCACTTTCACCAAATGTTTAATCACTGCCACCTGCTGAAAATCTTTCATCCCGAAGTAGGCACGTGTTGGTTTGACGATATCAAAGAAGCGTTTCACCACATTCATGACACCATCGAAATGCTCTGGACGAAACTCACCTTCCATCGTTTCACCCAATTTCCCTAAATCAATTTCTAGATTTTCGTAGTTGTCTGGATACACTGTTTTGACATCTGGAGCGAACACAATAATATCACCTACCTCGTCCAACAATTCAATATCTTTATCCAACATTCGCGGATACTTTTTAAGATCATCAGGATTATTGAACTGCGTGGGGTTCACGAAGATACTTACCACAACAATGTCGTTTTCCTTCTTGGCTTGTTTCACCAATTCAATGTGTCCGTGATGCAGCGCTCCCATGGTTGGAAAGAAACCAATTGTGGAATTTTCGAGCTCCTTATGCAATCTCTTTTGCAGTGATTTTATCGTTGTAAATACGTGTGAATCCCCCATTTTCAATACTTTAAAGGCGAACAAAACTATCCGTTTTTGTTGAGTTTTCGCTTTTTTTTCTATATTTTTGTAAAGTTTTTACCAATAAATTTTTCTATGGAGAAGAAGAAAGTACTATTTATCTCACAGGAGATATCGCCATTTTTACCTAAATCAGAGATTTCTACAACAGCGAGAAATTTAGCGCAGGGGATACAAGAAGCGGGGAAAGAGATTCGGGTTTTTATGCCACGATTTGGAGTGATCAACGAGAGAAGACACCAGCTTCATGAGGTAATTCGACTTTCTGGGATGAACATGATTATCGACGATAACGATCATCCACTAATTATCAAGGTAGCATCTATTTCTTCCGCTCGAATGCAAGTTTACTTCATCGATAATGATGAATTCTTCAAGCGCAAGAATACGGTCCTCGACGACGATAAAAACGAACATACGGATAACGACGAACGTTCCATGTTCTTTAACCGTGGTGTATTGGAAACCGTTAAGAAATTGGGTTGGCAACCAGACGTTATTCACTGTAGTGGATGGATGACCTCTTTGATGCCTTTGTATATCAAAAACTTATACAAAGACGATCCTCACTTCGCGAATACAAAAGTGGTTTACCACATGTACAACGAAGGGTTTAACAATAATTGGGATGGACGATTTTCCGAAAAACTTAAATTTGACGGGTTCTCTGACGATGTAATCGCTGATTTAACAGAACCTTCGCTTGAAGCAATTTCTAAAGCCGCTGTAAAATATGCAGACGGAATTAGCGTTGGAAGTGAAGAACTCAGCCCTGAGCTTCGTTCCATTTTCGATAATGCAGAATGTGCAAAATTGGATTGGGTTGCTGAAGAGCATCAAGTGAAGGAAACTTCAGAGTTCTTAGACAAAATTATTGAAGCAGAAGTTCTCATATAACATGATAAAAAAACATTCATTTGAGTGGCGGAAAAGCATTGTCTTTTCCGCTACTTTTTTGTTAATCGCTCTTGTTAGCGTTTCGTGCAAGAAAAAGGAAAATTTAATCGGTTCGAATACCATCGACCAAAATGATTTGCTTTCCTCAGCAGGTGTAGATACCTTCTCCATTTTCACGTACACGATTAACGAAGATTCCACCATTACGAAGGATAACTTGGCAAGCCTCCTAGGTTCATACAACGATCCTACGTTTGGAATGGTAACCGGCGAATTATTTACACAAGTACATATTGAGCAATTGTCTCCTGATTTTGGCGATTTATCCACCGTTACTATCGATTCATTTGTGATGGGACTTGTTTATTCCGGACACTACGGAAAAGTAGGGGATCAAACCATCGAAGTATTTGAGATTAACGATCCTAATGGTATCAGCACGGATGATGACTCCATTTACTATCAATTCAGTTCCCTTTCCAGTGATGTCGCAAACAATTTGGTTGTACCAGGGTATGAGGTGGTGAATATGAACCCAGACAATGTTACGATCATTGGAGGTGAGGAAGCAACCTCTCAGCTACGTATCCGATTGGACACGAACAAGGCACGAACGATCATGGAAGATGCAGCCTTATTGCCTTCATCTTTCGTATCTACAGAGGCATTTACCGACTACTTCAAAGGACTTCACATTCGTACAGCGAATGGCACGCAAGCTTCTGGAGAAGGAGGTGTCATGTATTTTAACATGAATCACACCAATTCCAGAATGACCATCTATTATACGCAAGATGGCTTGCAAAAGGAATTTGACTTGATTTGTTCTGGTGCGACACACTTCAACAAAGTGAACATGGAAAATACGGGTACTCGTGTTCAAGATGTGATTGATAATAACGATTTGGGACAGTCAGAGTACTACGCTCAAGCGTTTAAGAGTCGTGCAATGGTTGAAATACCAACCGTTTCAGACATACCAAGTAATGCCGTTGTTCATTCCGCTATTATGAAATTGAGTGTTTCACATCAAACAGGTGTTGAATATGAACCAGCGGGAGCCATTTCTGTGGCAAGAGAAGACCCTGACAATCCTGGAAAATTAATCGCACTAGGAAATGCTGTTTACAGTTCTTTCAGCAAACAGTATTCCTTCGATTTACGTTTCCATATTCAACGTATTATTGATGGAGAGATTGAGAATACTCCTCTCGTTATTTCTCCTCTTTTTTATAATTCTTCGGCAGATCGCATTATCTTTAACGGTACAGAGACTATCTATAAAGCAAAACCGTCTCTGCGTATCTTGTATACCGAATTCTAAATTAGCTCATTATGTGTGGAATTGTTGCCTACATTGGTCAAAAAGAAGCTTACCCAATCATCATAAAAGGACTGAAACGATTAGAATATCGTGGTTATGACAGTGCTGGAATTGCACTTCACAACGAAGACGGTCTCAATATCTACAAGAAACAAGGTAAAGTTGCCAATCTTGAAGAATTTGCCTCAGACAAAAACATTTCAGGAACAGTAGGTATCGGTCATACGCGTTGGGCAACGCATGGAGAACCAAACGACACCAACGCACACCCCCACGCTTCTCAAGCTGGAGATCTGGCAATTATTCACAATGGGATTATTGAGAATTACGATGCCATCAAGCAGGAATTATTGAATAAGGGATATGAATTCAAAAGTGATACAGATACAGAAGTATTGTGTTATTTGATTGACGATATTCGTACCAAAACAGGACACAAACTTGGCGAATCCGTTCGATTGGCACTTCAGCAAGTAGTTGGTGCGTACGCCATCGTTGTGATGTCCGAAAAAGAGCCAGATAAGTTGATCGCTGCACGAAAAAGTAGTCCACTTGTTGTTGGTTTAGGAACGGAAGGAGATTTCTACCTTGCTTCAGACGCGACTCCAATCGTAGAATACACCAAGCAAGTTGTTTACATGAACGACGAAGAAATTGCTGTGATCAAACGTGGAGAAGAATTGAAACTATACAGCATCGATGATGTTGAAAAAACACCCTATATCCAAGAGCTTGAGCTTCATCTTGAGGCACTTGAAAAAGGTGGATACGAGCATTTCATGCTCAAAGAAATTCATGAACAACCTCGCTCGATTGAAGATTGTTTCCGAGGTCGCCTGAACGCTCAGCAAGGATGGGTTGCCCTCGGTGGGATCAAAGACTACGAACAAAAAATCATTAATGCTCAACGCATTATTATGATTGCCTGCGGAACATCATGGCACGCATGTTTGGTTGGCGAGTACTTATTCGAAGACCTTGCCCGCATCAACGTGGAAGTAGAATACGCCAGTGAATTCCGCTACCGTAATCCAATTATCACCGAAAATGATATCGTGATTGCCGTTTCGCAATCGGGAGAAACAGCTGATACTCTTGCAGCATTGGAGTTAGCCAAATCAAAAGGCGCGACCATTTTGGGAATCTGTAACGTTGTTGGATCCTCCATTTCGCGTATTACGGATGCTGGTTCATACACGCATGCCGGACCAGAAATCGGTGTTGCTTCAACAAAAGCATTCACTGCTCAGGTAACCGTTTTGACCTTAATGGCGCTATCGCTAGCACATCAAAAAGGAACCATCAGCGAATCTAAATTCCGTACCATGCTTTCGGAACTAGAGGCGATTCCTTCAAAGGTTCAGCGCGTGTTAGAGCAAAATGCGCAAATAGAATACATCTCTTCGATCTACCAAAATGCTTCGAATGCTTTGTATTTGGGTAGAGGAAGCTCTTTCCCTGTGGCATTGGAAGGCGCATTGAAATTGAAAGAAATTTCCTACATCCACGCTGAAGGATATCCAGCTGCAGAGATGAAACATGGCCCAATTGCCTTAATTGACGAGGAAATGCCTGTCTTTGTTATCGCCACCAAAGGAACGTCTTACGAAAAAGTAGTAAGCAACATTCAAGAGGTAAAGGCAAGAAAAGGAAAGATTATTGCCATTGTAACCGAAGGAGATACAACGGTGAAAGAAATTGCTGATCACGTGATTGAAATTCCTGAAACGGATGAGCACCTCGTTCCGCTTTTGGCAACTATTCCGCTTCAGTTATTATCGTACCACATTGCTGTTATGCGTAACTGTAATGTCGATCAACCAAGAAACTTGGCGAAGTCGGTGACGGTTGAGTAAATCTATTTTTATTGATTGATCATGTCTGAACGCACGTTTCTCTTTCGCAAGGGTTTGCCCTCAGACATTGAAGAACTGGAATCCATTCGGATTGTTAGTATTCAAAGCTGTACGATTTATTCTGACAATCAGCGCCGCATCTGGTCTGAATCCATTCCTAATTGGTCGGAATTAATTCCTTCTACACTCGTTTGTTTAACAGATGATCACCCTGTTGGATTCGCTATTGCACACAATCAAGAGTTAGATTTCTTGTATGTGCATCCTTCCTTTCATGGGCATGGCATTGCAAATATTCTTGTATCCAAAGTTGAAGAAGAAGGAATGCGATGCGATTGTAATCCTTATTCGGAGAAGGTGCTACAGAAAAGAGGGTGGACGTTTCAAAAGGACAATGTAAAAACGAAGGACGGAGAAACTTTTCACAATAAATGGTACGTTTATCAAGCGAATCATTAATTCCCTTTCACATCTCCACTTTTATCACTTGAAATAGGTGTTCGAAAACCACTCTTCTTTCGTAACATTGAACAAAGTTTGCATTATAGTGTACAGCACTACACATGAAAATCAAGCCTATGAAATATTTACACCACCTCTTTACCGGAATCGTCGCTATTAGCTTATTCGTTCTACCCTCCTGTAACGAAGGGAGAAGCTCCAATGAAAACGTCGCTTCGAAAGAACTCAAAATGGAAGCTGACGCTGCGGCACGAGCCGATTTCAAACAAGCCAAAACACCAGAAAACCGAAAGTTAATCTGGACAGCTGATCTCGAATTTCAGGTAAAAGATGTAGATGTTTCCACGGAAAAAATTAATGCGCTCAGCGAGCAATACGAGGGATTTGTATCCGACATGATGCTTTCCAACAACCGCTATCGCATTTCGAATACCATCACCGTTCGTGTTCCCAACAAGAAATTTCAGAAGTTTGTTAGCGCGATAAAAGGTGAAGCACTATTCATGGATAAGGCAGATATTTCCTCGGACGATGTAACCGAAGAATACGTGGATATCCAAGCGCGATTGAAGGCAAAGCGAGAAGTCCGAGACCGATACATTGAAGTCTTGAAAACGAAAGCTGGGACCGTTAAAGACATCATTGAGGCCGAAGAAGCCATTCGCGTGATCACCGAAGAAATCGAAGCCAAAGAAGGACGCTTGCGTTACTTGAACGACCGCGTAGATTTGAGTACGGTGACCATTACGATGTACGAAAAAGTAGCATATACGGATTCACCAGAGCGGTATGAAAAAACCTATTCCGATGAAGCCGGAGAATCCTTTGGAACTGGCTGGGAAGCCGTGAAAATCATTTCACTCGGATTCATTTCCGTTTGGCCCTTGATATTGCTAGGACTGATCGCTTTAATTATTTGGAAGCGCAAACGCATTTTTGGGATGTTTAAGAAATCGTAGGTACCCTTACCTTCAGGCTTCGACTTCGCTCAGCCCTCACGTTAGCGTTAATCGAAGGCTGAGTAGAACAGAAGCTTAAAATATCCTCAGGAATTACCTATTTTCATTCTATGAAATTGAGTGAGCAAAGCAAAGATTTTTTTCGAGACGTGTATGACGTCGTTCGGTTAATTCCACGAGGTCGGGTTACTTCCTATGGCGCGATTGCGAAATACCTTGGGGCTCCCCGATCGAGCCGAATGGTTGGATGGGCGATGAATGCCGCCCATTCCTTACCTGACGTTCCTGCTCACCGTGTTGTGAATCGAAATGGATTACTTACGGGAAAAATGCACTTTTCCACACCAACGCGCATGGAAGAACTGCTGAACGCCGAAAATGTACGGGTACAGAAAGACAAGGTCGTCAATTTTGACACACTCTTCTGGGATCCTAGTATAGAACTGAGCCTTTAGTCGTTGAAGATTTCCTGTAAAAAGAGCTTTTCGTTACCAGAAACCTTCGCTAAAAATTCTATTTCCTCTTGAAGCGATTCTATTTCATTCGGCAAATCATATTGCTCGTAAATGGATAAGTTTTCTTCAACAAGAGTCATACGGGCTTTTAGCTCGCGGGCTTCCTCAAGGCGCTCTTCGTACTCAGATTTGCACGATGAAAGGGAGAGTAATACTAGTAGTATAGAAACTGAGGTTAATTTCATACTGCAAAGAAAATACATCTATTCATTTCTCACAAAATAAATACTCATCTAAAAACGGTATATGTTCAATATTTTCGACGAAACGCACAATTTCGGAGATTACCCTACACGAAAGACAATTCCCAATTTTGAGCGCCTACATTCGCCGAAAGATCGTACCTTAGCAGTATGATATTTGTAACGGGTGGAACAGGTGTCCTTGGGTCGCAATTACTCTTCGATTTAACGCAGGATGACACACCTATTCGTGCACTTTACCGTTCGGATTCCAAGCGAGAACAGCTCCTTACTTTCTTTCAACTTTTTGATCCTGAAAATGCTAATGCTCGTTTTCAGCAAATTGAATGGGTCAAAGGCGATGTTTTGGATATCGTTTCGCTGGAAGAATTCATGACAGGCTGTACACACGTATATCATTGTGCGGCACTCGTTTCCTTTCACAAACGTGATTTTAATCGACTGATTAAGGTAAACCGAGGTGGAACAGCAAATGTCGTAAATGTAGCGCTCGGACTCGGCATCAAAAAGTTATGCTACGTAAGTTCGAATGCTGCCATCGGAGGTACGAACAAAGAAATCGTCACCGAAAAAACGACGTGGAAGAACACTCCGACAACCTCCGGCTATTCTATTTCCAAATACTCGGCAGAGAAAGAAGTATGGCGAGGAATTGAAGAAGGTCTGGACGCAGTGATTGTTAATCCATGTGTTGTGTTGGGAGCAGGAAACTGGAACGATAGCTCGCTCACACTCCTCCGCACGATGGAAAATGGAACGCGTTTCTATCCTCCTGGAAAAAATGCTACGGTAGATGCACGAGATGTCTCACGCATCATGATTCGTTTGATGAAATCCGACATAAAAAACGAACGCTTTTTGTGCATTGGAACCAATCATTCATTTAAAGAATTGATGGACGAAATTTGTCGTCAACTTGGGGTGAAAGCACCCAAAAAACCCGTCAAGCGTTGGGTTGTGAATATAGCCAGACGTTTTTTAGGTTTCATCTCCATTTTTACTGGAAAACGACCCGCCATCACCAAAGAAACAGTGAATTCATTGTTTTCTGAACGAACGTATAGCAATGAAAAGGTAAAAGAGGCATTGAATGAATCCTTCCACTCGCTAGAGGAGTCTGTACAGTTTGCCATTGAAGGAAGAATCCGAGACTAAGAAATCTAGTAAAACTCGTAATCTTTGAATCGAATGATGGTCATGAAGCCAGTGCTCACTTGCTTCGTTAGTACCGCCGAAAGCAACTTTGTTTTGCTGTTATAGATGATTTGAATATCCGTAGTGAACTCTCCATTCCGATAAATTCGCTTTTCAATCAAATTCCCCAGTTCGTCATATTTGAAAGTCATCTCCTCCAAAATGCCACTTTTACGATTACTTGTCTTCTTGATTGCCGACAGTTTTCCCTTGTCGTTGTATTCGTGCGTGTACGTATATACCGAAGAGGTCATTTTGATTCGTTCCTCTCGACTTACGAGATAACCCAACTCATTATAGTTATGGAACTCATCCAAATAGGGCAAGTCGTAATTGTTGTAATGAGTGCATTTCAGTTGATTGTCAAACTCGGTATACACGCGTCTTTCTTCATTAAACGACAGAGAACGTACAATCACCCCATTGCTATCTACCTCCCGAAAATATTCCTCCTTGATGATCCTTCCAGAAGAATCATTCGTGTAATGCACCGCCGTAAATCCTTCTTCATCCGATTTTCGGTGTACGTCGAGGTATCCGAATTCATCGTATTCATAGATATTCCAAGAAGTATCCTTCGTTCCGTCGTCGGTTCGCGTTTCATACGAAGAAATCAATCTCCCCTCGCGATCAAATTCAAATACGTGCTTGAAATTCGTTTGACGCATTGCTGCCCCATCATTTTTATAGGTATACGTCCCGTTCAGTCGTTTCAAGCGATTTCGCTTCACAAAATCCTCATTGAAAAAAGGTTTATCCGTGAATGCCTTCCCCATTCGGTTATCCAAAACCTGGGCATGCGCAGCGCTCCAACTGATAAAAAAAATAAGGAGAAAATTTCTCATGTCCGCAAAGAAACAAAAATCGCACCTTTTTCTAATCGATTTTTATTAGGAACGAAGGATACCTGTTTCTATTGTTGGATTTGTCAAAAAGTGGACAGGGAGAGCAGAACTAACCATCCACTATTAACTCATTTAAAACGAAGCGCTCGTATCGAGAAAAAAGCTTCTTCCAACCGCATACATTGGATTGCTTGTTCCCTAAATGGATTTGCTCAAATAATCGTCATCGTCATTAACTGCATATTGACCGAAGAAGTCCGTCCAAAACACGACGAGTACCGTGTGATCAGATTACAGTAAATTCAAGGGATTGTATTTCACAATAGTAGTTGTTAGACCTCAAAATTGTATTTTCGATCCGTATGAATCAACAACGTTCCACTTTATTTGATGCGGGTATCCTTTTATTGGTCCTTGTGCTTGCGTTGAGTCCACTTGTTTTTGGACAGGCAGTGATGAAATGGGATGCAATGGATTTGTACCTTCCATGGAAATACTTCGTTACAGATGCTCTCGCGAACAATCAATTGCCATTATGGAATCCGTTTACCAATGCTGGTTTTACCCAGATGGGAGATCCGGGAACGTGGTATCCAATTAGCTGGGGTGTTGGAGCGCTCTTTGGAGGTTATTCCATTGGAGCATTACAGTTTGAATACTTGCTTCATCTTTATCTGGGCGGATTAGGTTTTTACTTTTTGATCAAACGCTTTGGATTCTCGCGATTCATCCTTCTTTCCTGCGCCACCGGTTATATGCTTTCTGGATTGATGATTGGCAATGCGCAGCACGTCGGCTGGATTGTAAGTGCGGCCTGGCTTCCGTGGGTACTTCACTTCTATCTTGACATACAATCAAAGCCTAACTTTCGAAGTGCCGTTCAATTGGCCTTGGTCTTGTTCTTTCTGTTATCGGGAGGATATCCAGGAATGTTTATCGTAACGATGTACATCCTGATCGGTTTTTTCATTGTCAATTCGTGGAAGCACATTCGGCAAAAGAAGTATACATTTTACAGAAAACAATGGGTCTTTTTGGGCATTTCCGCCCTTCTTTTTGTGTTGATGAGTGCCGTCATTTTGGTTGCTTCATTTGACATGGCTCCGTTCATCAATCGCGGTAGTGGACTTGGTGACCGCACGGATATCTGGAATATATTGGAAGGTTCACTTTCTCCTCAGGCATTAAGCTCATCTATTTACCCGTTGGCAACAGTCAAGAATGATCAGGCTTTTTGGGGCGCAGATTTCTCCATGACCAATTGTTATTTTGGAGTCTTGCTCCTCATTTCCATTCTTGCCACATTCTTTCGAAAGGACACACCCAAAGAAGTACGCATCTATTTCGGGATAGGAGTGTTATTTTTGATGATTGCTCTAGGACAATCGCTTCCACTTCGCACATGGACGAGCTATTTGCCCTTTATGGATTTATTCCGTTTCCCTTCACTTTTCCGATTATTCGCCATCTTCTTTTTATTGATGTCCGCAGGATTTTCACTTCATCATCTTCTTTCATCAGAAAAGAGACAACGGCAATTTTTCTTCGTTTTAATTGGATCCGTTTTAGCTTTAGGAATTGTCAACATCGTTCTTCTTGGGTCGGTTGAGAAGTACAAGTTCGGGCAACTATTCTCCATTGGTTGGTCACACTTTATGGAACAGGCAAACATCAACGAGCTGGTCTTTCTTCAGGGAGGAATTTTGATTCTGATGCTAACTCTACTAGCGATTGTTTGGAGATTCGCTTCGACCTATCGCACTATTTCAATCTTTCTATTTATCGTGATTGAAACTATTTCATTCACATGGATGAACCGCAATGCAACCGTGCTATACGATCGACCTTTGAGCGAGGCATCGGGAGGGATGGAGCATTTACCAGAGGGATATCCAACGCCTTCCCTTTCGGATCCTGTTTCGAAAACCAACGATGGTGACTTGAATTTGGAGTTTGTTCAATTGTGGAAGAACTTAGCGATTTATGTCAAACGTCCAAGTTTCGACGGGGTAAGTCCTTATTCCTTTTCAAACATGCAAAAAGCGATTGAATCTGGGGAATACGAGCGTCTATCGCACTACCCTTTCGTTTTCTTTGCGGGGAACATGACGGATAAGAACTACATCGACACGAATTCCATTGATACGCTGTCCGCACAAAAAATGTGGGTGGAAACCTTCAGTCCGAATGAGTTGAAGCTTAATGCAGAACTGCCCAAGAAAAGTCACATTGTTTATCTACAGAATTATTATCCTTCCTGGCAAGCAACAGTAAACGGAAAAGTAGTCCCTATCGATCGGGTAAGTGAAACCTTTATGTCGGTACCGCTGCCCCAAGGAAAGAGTACGATTGAATTCCAATTCAAGCCAACGAATGTGATTCGAGCGAGTTTTGTGAGTATCGCCTTTTGGGCTGGGGCGTTCGTGTTTTTGGTGGTTACTTGGATAAAATTACTCGTGAGGGAACGTAACTAAATCACCTTTCGCCATTATTGAAAGTGTGAAAACGCTTCTTCTCTTTCTGACGTTATCTAGCACCTTTTTTTCCAAAGGGCAAGACTCACTGTCTAAAGAAAATGCCGAGATACGTATCAAAACCTTTAACGATTCAATCACCAAACTGTTGAATCAATACGAAAAAGACGATGTTGATTTCATAGCCATTCGATCAAGCAAGACCTACGGACCCAATTGTCGATTTATCATACGGAAAGATAGTTGCACACAGATGTTCATTCTCCATCTTGGTGAAAATAATTTAGTGACACACATACATTCAGCTACTATTGCTTCACGGATTCCCAATGACACAAGAAACTATTGCCCCAAGGAACTGGATAATATGTACGCCGCATTGACCTATTACGAGGACTATTTCACAAAGTCTCAACCTGACAATTCACGCTATGACACAAGTAGAATCATCTTCTTCGGTTCTGTTGACGGAAGGTATATGCTAGAAGTCGTTAACGAAAATTACTTTTCAACACATCATCCAAGAATGTTTTACGCGACTTTTAGAAGTTGGTTTTGAACTACTTTGGCTTATTCAGTGGATCTCGACTCGTATGAAAGACCGCATCTATAAATATAGTTTGCCCAACTTTTTCGTATAGAATTACATATGGAAACTTCTTCATTGGAACCTGCCGATGAAATCGAACCTCTTCAAAACCTTCAGGTGTCTTCTTGACATATTCAATTATCCTATCAACCGCTTTTAGGAATTTCTCACCTAGCCCCTTTTTCCGGTTCTCATAAAAATCATAGGCATCTGCAATTTCAATTTTCGCACGCTCTTCAATTTCAATGGTAAACAATTCCTTCATAGATGAAAGAACTAAACCGGCTTTCTGTTTCGAGCAAAAGACTTAACATCATCCCAACTATAGGTGTTGGATTTTCCACTTTGTCTGTCAGATCTTCTTTCTTCAAGAATTTCGAGATGTCTTTCGGATAATACAAACTCATCATCAGCCTCCTTTACAAAATCCAATGTTCGCAAGAACTCCAACAAAGCCTTCGCCTTGTCATTTGAGTCGTCAATGTGAAATGTATGTACCATACTATAAAGATAACGCAAAAAGATCAATTATCTTTCATCCGAAAACGGAAAAGAAATGACCTTACTTTTTCGACCCAGTAGCAGCCTTTCTCTTCTCCAATCCCATTCCGACCAAGATGACGATGAGTGCGACCCACGGAGCTCCGTGCATAAGAAGGTCGAGCCAGTCCATTGCCAACATCTCTCTTCCATACCAGAGGTTTTTTAGTTGTTTCCAAATGTGTGGGTGTGGAACAAATGGTGCCAAACCGAGGGTTAGAGAGCCCATTACGGCCAATCCTAAATATTTTTTCATGTTTAAAACGTTTTTCTGTGGAAGAAAAAATCACATTGATTTCATGATTTTTCTTGCTTGAAGGGTTCGATCACCTGACCGATAAAACCTTCTGGATATTTTTCGTCATCCGGGAAGCCTAGTTCGATATCGCGCCCACTTCTTGGAACATACGCCGTACCGAAAATGTAATCCCAAAGACTGAGTGTTATCCCGAAATTCATGCCGTGAGGATGATCTTCTGGAAGCTCCTTCGCATGATGCCAAATATGCATCTTCGGGTTATTAAAAATGAATTTCAATGAACCGTAGTCCCAGTCGAGATTTGCATGATTTAAGTGTCCGATTACTACCGTGGTTACATACACAATGAATGCATTTTCCAGCGAGAAACCGAAGAGCATCACCAAAGTCAAGTACTTCGCCGATTGATACACCAAGGTTTCAAAAAAGTGATACCTCAAATGCGCAGCGAACCCCATTTCTTTCACTGAGTGATGAACCTTATGGAACTTCCAGAATAGAGGTACTCTGTGAAGCATCACGTGTACAGACCATTGAACAAAATCTGCAATCAGAAAGAAAACCAATAATTGAACTCCCCATTGCAATCCCGAGAAATCGATGAGATGACCTCCTTCGTATCCGAGCGGAGCCAGCATCGATTTAAGTGTCTTTATCACCACATTCGACAGTGCACCGTAAATCAGTAAACTGAAGAAATAGAAGTTAAAGAACATGTAGAACGCATCAAGCCAGAAATCCTTGCGGAAGATTTTTTGTTTCTTCCTCCAGGGAATCACAATTTCCAATCCCCAAATGACAAGTGAAGCAACGATCAACAAGTAAAACATGTTGACACCGCTCTCAGGAAATGGGGTCGTAATTAATTTCCAAAAGTACGACCATCCATTTTCGTATGACTTGATTATCGTATCTACGTAACTATTCCACATATGGAATCATCTTCGTCCACGCTCCTCCATTGTATGCATCCACTCCAGCAGCTTTCAATTGTGCTTTCGCCGATCCTGATCTCATTCCAGATGCACATACGCAAATCACAGGTACTCCCAGCGATTTGATCTGCTTCATTTTACTCGAAATTTTTGGAAGCGGAATATTCTCAGATCCTGGGATACATCCCATTTGAAACTCACCTGGGTTTCGTACATCAATAATCACCGCGCCATCCTTCAATAGTTGCGCATAATCCGTCTTCTTAAACAATCCTTTGAACATAATCCTATTTTTTGTCAAAAGTACGTCCGATTAGATCGTTTTCATGTAACAGACGTTACAAAAAAGATGCGATTTCTTTCACTTTACTCTTCTAACCTTCGGATTATTCCTCTGTTGGTCCGTTCCCTTGATTCAGTTGAACAGGCTGCGCATTTGCCGCTTTTTGTCGCACACTATCCAATCCTGGTTGAGAAACGCTTGGATTTCGTTGACTCCCAGCTTGCGTTTCCGTTTTCGGGAACATCGCGCTTGAATTTGGCATTCCGTAGGACTCTGGATCCATGTATTTTCCCTGGCGATCACCCGTTTTCAACACTTCTACCTGAGTAGATTCAGGATGTTGTTGGATATATGGATCATTTCGATCAGCATACACTGTCCACGAAACTTTTGTGTTCGGTGCTCCTGCCACCTCGAAGGTATTTCCTGATACTTCCGACAACACATAAGGTTGAGTTGGTGTACCAATGGCTGTAAGCTGATAGCTAACATTTGTATTGATTTCATCAAAGTAGTTCGGCAACTCCACAATCGCTTGTCCATTCCCATCTAGCATGACAACGCCGCGGTACAAGTTCAACACTTCATTTGATTCAATTGAGAAGTGACGCAACACTTTGTTCTCTGGATCTTGAGGATGATCAATGGTGAATGCCTTCACACCAGTTGCTGTGAAATCTCCCATCGATGCTACTCCATACCATCCACCTTGACCAACTACACCAATTCCCCATCCAGCGCCAGGTACACTTGAACCTTGAACTCCAACGTGGTCTGCTACGTCTGTACCTGTATATGAAAAGTCACCTACGTTTATTGTTCCTGCAATTACGTTACTCTGATTCTGCGCCAACACAACCGATCCTTGACCTTGATGAAGTGCAAAAATAGTTGCGTCCGTATTGGCTCCAGCTGTAGTTGTGAATTCAGAATTTCTTCCTGTTGCTCCCGAATGTTGTAGCCATAGCGCATGTCCAACTCCGTATTGATTTCCTGCCAAAACACCTCCATTTACGAACACACCTGTTGGTGTTGCAGTTCGCACGACTCCGTCAAAAGCAAAAACGTCTCCACCAGCAGTAGGAGTAGTCACATTGTCAACGGCTGCCACAACAACTCCAGCCCCATCAAAGGTGCTCAAATCGATTAATTCTCCTGTTCCGCCAGCTGTCATAAGGTTAATTGTACCGATAGACGAACTATTCAACACGTTAAACACGCCATATCCGGCAGCGACGTCATTATAGACTCCTGTTCCAGTTCCTGTTTGGAAAATGGTAACACCATTACCACTACCTGCATGATCCACATAATATCCCGCAGAAGCAGAACCTGCATTCCCCATTGTAACGTACGATCCTAAACCAAGCCCCAGTTGGTCGATGAATAGTCCTGTTGTACTTGCAACAGTTCCTCCATCCATACTTATAAGATTTCCGTGTGCATTTGCGCCTGTTCCCAGTTGCAAGAAACGAGCTACTGGAATATTACTTGTCCCCAATAAGTTTTGAACGTGAAGACCATATCCCATGCCGCTGTTTTTGATCCAACCAGCTGAACTTGCGTTTGTCGTAATTCCATGTGTTAATTCGAGCGTGTTACCAGTAGCCTCTGTCTGAACCACATCCAACTTACTGTTTGGAGCTGGTTCAGCAATTCCTACGTTTTGTGCAATACTCAAATTACCCAACATCAGAAAAAATCCGATTAATGTAATTGTGCTTTTCATGTGTGATAGATTTAATTTTTAACGATTCTTTTTCTAACCATTTCGCCTGTTCTTTCTTCAGTGAGCTGAATGACATAGACACCAGTTGCCCAAGATGCAGCATCTAGTGTAAAGACATTATTCCCCATATTTCCAGAGAATTGTTTTGTGTCCACATACTGCCCCGCATTGTTTAATACAACCATCGAAATTTCAGAGTTTAATTCTAGGTTGATATCAACATATAGGTTTCCATTGGTTGGATTTGGATAGAGCAACATGCTTTCCGTGAACTTATCAGAACCCGAAAGTATTGCCGTCACAACAGGTGAAAACTCGGTGTAGAAATCATTATCCACGGATTGATAACGATAGTAGTAGTTTTTATTTCGCAATACGCCATAATCCGCATAGGCGTAATTTTGTTGTTGCTGAGTAGTTCCTACGGCATCAATCAAAGCGATGGTTTCAAAGTCAATACCGTTTTCGCTTCGTTGCAATTCGTAATAATCCAGATTAAACTCTGATCCTACGGTCCAGTCTACTTCAATATGATCAACATTTGGACTCGCCGAAATATGAAGCAATTCCGCAGGAAGAAGTGTGCTTGACGCCACTGCACCAAACTGTCCCATGCCTGCAAACCCATCTCTGGCTAATCCTACTGGAGAAGGGCCGCAGTCGTTGGCTAAGCCTAGAATCGTATTGTCTTTCGAGATCATCCAAACTGAATTCCCAGGAAAGTTATCGTCTTGTGGCCACATTTGAACCGTATATGTTCCTGTTCCAGCACCTGTGAGGTCAGACACTACCCATTGTCCGTGATCAACACCTCCATAATAGTTCATTACGTATCCGCTACATTCTACGGCTATCGGGAAAGAGTTATCGAGTCCTGTTTGAAAATAACCCGAAATCACATCGTAATTATTCGCCCCCAAAATTAGGTTCATGTACTGCATTCCGCGTTGCGCTCCTGCACCAGCCGGTTCAAGACCTAAAACATAGTTGTACGTTCCTCCTCCCGCTTGTATCGCTCTTCGGAAATTTCCTTGAATATATCCTGCGTCTGTTCCAGACATGTTTCCGCCGATATTGATTGAGTTATCAATCATGCCTCCAAGTCCAGGTGCTGGATTCATCAATCCAAAAGTCGCCGAATAACCACTTCCATTTGCAGGAATTGCCGATGGATCATGTGTCACAATTCGGTTTACTACAGGAGCACCGCTTCCTGAGAAGTCAACTGAGTTTCGAACGTCTGCAATGTTACCTGTTCCATTGAGCCAAACAATACCCTGATCGTTTGCTAATTCGAGGTCATAAAAAGAGCCATCATTAACGCCAATAGCTGATTGACCACCGCGAACTGCGTAACTTCCTTGAATGTATTGGGTCTGCCCAACATTCACATCTGCGTTGGTCATGAGTGTTGTTCCCGTTCCACGCTGTTGAAACACGTTATCGGAAAGCGCATGCCCTTGAATTTCAATGAAACCATTGTTTCTCAAGACACCCGATGCTTGATAATTATGGAAATCACCCATGACGTACATTTCAGCTCCATTCTGAACTGTTACTTCAGCACCGTCATTATAAAATTCATTGTTGTGTTGGGCTAGTAGTGGTGTTGACATAAGGATGCCAACAGCTATAATTGAGAGTTTCATACGATTAGGTTTTGAACAATAATGTTGCAGGACCCGCAAGTTAGTGAAAACCAACCTATTTACCTAACCATTGAATGTTACTTATGTTATTTTCTAGCTTTTAAATAAATCCTATATGCCAAAAGCGCAGGAAAACCAAAAATAAAGGCAACAACCATAAACCAACCTTTCGGTGTTAGTGAATAGGATTCAACAAATTCCATACTCGCCTCATCCGTGTATAGTCCAAGGTAATTGCCTAGACTCAATGGAGCCTCAACAATATAATCTCGATCGGGTTCTATATAATGTATCTGACTATCAAACAAGTTAATGGGAACCACACAGAAAATGATCGCCAAAAGAAGCGAAGTAACCACAAAAATTGCTAGTGCTTTTGTTTTCGTTGATGTCATAGGTCAAAATTA
>JBFHGY010000005.1:0-24107 GCA_041582905.1 Crocinitomicaceae bacterium
AAAATGAACCTCTTGTCGGAGGAAGGTGAAACACTTGTGTCGGAAATCGTTGCAGGAAGCAAACCATCTGATGTGGAGGTGATGATCTTTCCACCTTCCCTTTATGTTCAGAAGCTTTCTGATCGAGCGAAGAACGAAATTGCGGCGGGTGTTCAGAATTTTAATCCAAATGAAAGTGGTGCATTTACGGGAGAGTTGGCAATTGCTCAAGTGAAAAGCGCTGGTGGAACAATAGGTTTGATCGGACATAGCGAACGTCGCTCACTTTTTGGTGAATCAGATGCGCTATTGAAATCGAAAGTGGATGCAGCAATCGCACAGAACTTTAGATTTATTTTCTGTTGCGGTGAACCTTTGGAGATTCGCGAGGCTGGAACGGAGTTTGACTACGTGAAAAGTCAACTCGAAACAAGTTTGTTCCACTTGTCAGCGGAGCAGATCAAAAATGGAATCATAGCATACGAACCTGTTTGGGCCATTGGAACTGGAAAGACGGCAACATCTTCTCAAGCAGAAGAAATGCATGCTGAAATTCGCTCATGGTTGACGGAAAAATACGGAGCAGATGTAGCGCAATCCGTTTCACTTTTGTACGGAGGAAGTTGTAATAACAAAAACGCCCAGGAATTATTTGCTTGTCCAAATGTGGACGGTGGATTGATTGGTGGTGCAGCGCTCAAATCAGAATCCTTCCTCGAAATTATAAACGCATTTTAATGGAATCACTTGACACACTTGAATTAACACTGAAATTAGCACCAAAGAACCCTTGGAGTGAAATTCTCGTAGCTGAATTGGCGGAACTTGGATTTGACGGTTTCGTTACTACTGACGATGGAATCCAGGCATACGGAAATGCATCCATCGACGCTGAAGCCATCATGAAAGAACTTTCGGTGAATGATTCTGATGAAGTAAAGTGCGAATGGGAAGCAAAGGTTATTCCTCACCAAAATTGGAACGAGCAATGGGAGAAAGATTTTCACCCTGTGTTCGTTGAAGACTACGCTACCATTTTAGCTCCTTTCCACGATCAAAACTTGGGAAAAGGAATGGTCGTGCGTATTCAACCGCAAATGTCATTTGGAACCGGACATCACCAAACTACCTGGATGATGACGAAAGCACTTTTTGAACTCGAAAGCATGCCTCAAGATGTGCTGGACATGGGAACGGGAACGGGAGTTCTAGCGATTGTAGCTGAAAACCTTGGAGCGAAAAGAATTCTCGCCATTGATATTGAGGAATGGTCAGCTGAGAACGCACGTGAAAATGCTCAACTGAACAACTGTCAACACATTGAATGTGTTTGGGGTGATCAAGACAAAATTGAAGGACACAAGTTTGGATTAATTATTGCAAACATCAACAAGAATATTTTAAAAGCGCAAATGAAAACTTACGCTGAGGCCTTGAAGAACGATGGGCGACTCCTACTCAGTGGCTTTTTCTCAACAGATGTTGACGAATTGGTAACTTTTGCAAGCGCTTTTGGTCTTACACTAGAAAAGCAATTCGCCAAAGATGAATGGGCAGGATTGCAGATGACGAAAAAATAAATGGAGTGGGTGTAACTTCGGGATAACCAGAGGTTATATCTTATTGGCAGGAGAAATCCTGTGAAAAATTAAAACCGTGTAGAATGAGACGAATGAAGTGGCTATTTTTCTTAACGATTGTATTATCGACTAATTGGGGTTGGTCTCAGTCTTTCCCAAATTCAAGAGAAAAGTTTGTAAAAGAATTTGAAAAGCAATTGAACGAATATGGAAAGGGAGATTTTCGCGATTTTGCCAAAGATGAATTTCCCAATTTGCTACTGGAAACTTCCGAAGTTTCCGATGAATACTTCAATCGAATGGTTCAAACCTGTAATGCATTCGAAGCAAAACGGTTAAAAGTATATCCTGAAATCTATAATTACGTTTATTCTGTTGCGAAATTCGTTCAAACAGGACAGTCGAAGCAAAGCTATGAGGCATGGCACACAGCCGTTGATAAACAGTTGGATTCGCGTAACGTGAAAAAAATCAAGGACTTCATGGAATTCTCCGCAGGTTTTTTGTCAGTTGGTAGGATTTCTGAATCTTCGAATTTCGCCTGGTTCTACTTGAAAGGTGATTTTGAAGTAGAGTACACCGACGATGTGAACATCAAGTTGATGAATGGAAATTTGGTGTGTCGCGCCATCAGTAACTCTGGAAAAACACGTGGTGAAGCGGTAGATAGCCTTGTGGTATATGGAACCTCGGGTGATTTCGATCCAGTATTGAAAAAATGGGCTGGAATCGGAGGAAAGGTAGATTGGCGAAAAGTAGGACTGGATGGAAATACAACCTACGCCATCTTAACGGACTACAAGGCATCGCTGAAATCGGCCTCTCTTCGTGTAGATACGGTTTCGTTGACTACACCGTACTTTTCAAAACCAATCAAAGGATCATTATCCGAAGGAGCGTACAAAACCATTCGCGAAGCAGATAGAATCTATCCACAGTTCTTGTCTTTCGAGAAGGAATTGGTCATCAAGGATATTGCACCAAACGTAGATTACGTAGGTGGTTTCTCCATGAAGGGAGAGAAGTTTGTGGGCGCTGGTACGGTCAATAAGTTGGCAAGCATTACGATTAAAAAATCGGGGGCTCCGTTCATGCAAGCGCGGGCGCAAGAAATATTCATTTCTCCAGACAAAGTCTCAGTGAGTGAAGGAAAGTTTGCGCTGTACCTAAGCTCAGGCGATTCAATCACGCACCCTGGAATCAATTTGGATTATGATTTAGGTAAGAAAGAAGTGCTCTTGACGCGTACGCGCCGAGGAATTGGACAAGCACCTTTCCAAGATTCGTATCACAAATTGGATATCTATGTTCCTAAAATCAGTTGGGAAAACGATGCAGATGTTCTTGGTTTTACCTACGATTTCGGAACCAGTCGTGAGCAACGTGCAGCTGTGTTCGAATCTCAGTCGTATTTCGATGCTGAATTGTACGATCGTTTACAAGGACTTGAATCAATACATCCACTCGTGGCATTGTCAAAATACGCCTACAAGTATGATAAGCCAGTTATGACGAAAGGTGAGGCCGCAACGGCTTTAGGACGTGCAATTACTCAGGTTGAGTCAACATTGCTTACGCTTTCGAGTCTTGGATTTATTAGTTACGATTCAGAATTGAATACCGTAACCATCAATCAGAAATTGGAAACATTCGTTAAGGCGAAAGTGGGGAAAGTGGATTACGATAATATCGTGTTTACCTCCGATTTAAGATCGAAAGAACTCCAAGGATATTCGCAAGAAGAAATCGAAAGAGATCCGTACTTGAAGAATTTGGATGAACTCTTCAAAAAGCAAAACGAGGAACGTCGCCTCATGAAGAATTTTGCGGAACTCAACTTGTCCACATTGGAATTGGATATGGAAGCGGTAGATCGTGTAATTATCTCGTCGAGCAAGAACACCATGGTCTTTCCTAACGATGGAAAAGTGAAGGTGAACCAAAATCGCGACTTTATTTACGGTGGTTGGACAAATGCTGGGAAACTGGAAGTAGATGCAGAATTGGCATCCTTTAATTACGAAGAGTTCAAAATCAAACTGCAAAAAACCAATGAAAGTTTATTCCGTGTGAGACCATTGGATAAAACGCATGGAACGAAAGGAATTGCCATGAAAAGTTCACTCCACGGAATTTCGGGAGAGATCTTTATCGATGCAGTCGACAATAGAGCAGGGATCAAAGAAGGAAAAGAGAATTTCCCAAAATTGGTTTCAGTGAACAAATCCAAAATTTTCTACAACTCAGAAGATATCTACCGTGGAGTATACGACAGTACTCGTTTCTATTTCACGGTAAATCCTTTCGAAATGGATAGTCTAAACATCTTCGAAGAATCAAAAATGAGGCTAGAAGGTGAATTGGTATCGGCAGGTATCTTTCCGAAAATCAAACAGGATGTGAAAATTATGCCTGATTATTCCTTTGGATTCTCCATGGTAACGCCAAAAGGTGGATATACGTTCTACGGAACGGAAGCGAAATACGATAATAAGATTGTACTTTCAAACAACGGATTGCAAGGTTCGGGAACCATCAATTTCGTGCATTCAACATCGAAATCGAACATTCTGAGCTTCTTGCCAGACTCAACTGTTGGGTATGCGGTTTTTGAAAACAAAAAAGTGGCAAGCGGTGTTCCATTCCCTGACGTAACAGGAGAGAAGGCATACATCACTTACGTGCCGAAACAAAATGTATTGAAGGCTGCGTCAACTCCGCAAAGTGATTTGGTTTTCTTCGATAAAGAAGCGGAATTGCGCGGAATGGTTACGATTCGACCAGAAGGAATGCGAGGAAATGGCTTGATGACGTTCAAAAATGCGAACTTGATCTCCAAGAACTTTAGATATACCAATGTCGATGTGGATGCGGATACATCCGCTTTCCGTTTGAAGAATGAGAGCACTGATGTTTCGGAGAATGCGCTGGCATTCAAGTCGGATAATGTGAAGTCACACGTGTCATTTAAAGACAGAATCGGTGAATTCTACTCGAATGAAGGTGAGTCAAGAGTTGATTTCCCGGTGAACCAATACATGGCGAAAATGGACCAGTTCAAATGGTTCATGGATGAGTTGGTGATCGAAATGGAAAAGAAAGATGATGCCGATGTAAGTATTGAGGCAGGAGTGGACTTAGCTGGTTCTAACTTCTTCTCAACGCATCCTGATCAGGACTCATTGAACTTCCGAGCTCCAAGAGCACGATTTGATGCCAAGAAAAAGGCCATCTATTGTAGCAAGATTGATTACATCGATATTGCCGATGCGCGAATTTCTCCAGATAGTATGAAGATTACCATTCGCAAAAAAGCGAAAATGGATAAGCTGGAGAACGCAACCATAGTGGCAAACTACGTAACGAAGTACCACCGATTCGAACGCGCAAGTGTTCAAATTACCGCTCGAAGAGCTTATACGGCAGAAGGGGAATATCCTTACTACGATGTGGACAGTAACGTGACGTATATCGCGATGAAGAACATTGGACTCGATACTTCGTATCAGACGCGCGCTTCAGGGAAAATTTTAGCGGATGAAGACTTTAAATTGAGTAAGGAGTTTGATTATTATGGAGACGTAGCCATTCGTGCTTCCAACCCATTGATTTCCTTTGCTGGAGCAACGAGAATTAATCACAATTGTGACAAGTTCGACCGTAACTGGATGGCGTTTAAGTCAGAAATCGATCCAAAAAACATCCAAATTCCTGTAGTAAGCGAAATGAAAGATCTTGAGGGGAACTCAATCTCGGCAGGAATCGTTTGGCGTGATTCTCCAACCGTGGATAGCATTTCCTTGTATCCAACGTTCTTGTCTACATTGGTGAGTCCGGATGATCCAATCGTGATGACTTCAAGTGGATACTTGCAGTACGATAGTGGTTCAAAAGAATTCCAAATCGGGTCGAAGGATAAGCTGATCAACCGTGGTGAAAAAGGAAACTATATCGCGTTACACACTGAGAGCTGTTCAATGAACGGTGATGGTGTGATTGATTTAGGAATGGACTTCGGTGATGTGGAGGTAGAATCGGTGGGAATCGTAAACTACAACCAAACAACGGGTAGAACAGACATGAACATCACTACGCGATTCAATATGCCAGTTGACAAAGGAGCGATGCAAGATGTAGCCGATCGAATCAATGCAATTGAAGGATTGCAACCGATGGACTTCAGTTCAACGACCATTGAAAATGCACTGGTAGAGTGGGACGGAATTGCTGCTGCGGATAAATTCAAGGAAGAGTTTGTTCAGGAAGGTAAAGTGAAGAAATTACCAAATGGATTGGAAAATACCATGACCATCACGGGAATTCGTTTGAGCTCATACGACAGTGATAGAAATCCAGAGAGAGGACTGATCACAAATGTGGAATCTGCGGTACTCGTAGGAATGTATGGTAAGCCAATTATGAAGTACATTCCAATGAAAGCTTTCTTCCAACAAACTTATTCGGGAGGAAATAGCGATGCCTTTATGATTTCTATGAGTATTCCAGGTGGAGGAGATTACTTCTTCAATTACAAAATGGAAGGGAAGAAAGATGGAATGTTGAATATTCTCACTGGAGACGGGGAATTTAGCGCTGCCATCAATGAGATTAAAGAGGATAAACGAAAAAAGCGTAATTTCAACTACCAAATAACAACACAAAGTGTGTACAAAGCACAACTGATGCGTTTGTTTGAAGAATAACTCCCAAACTTGAAAGCCTTAACTGTGCGCAAGGGTTTGTGAAACTTCAAACCCTTGCAGATTGGCTAATTGAACCTTTTTGGGTGAGAGACGTACACAACTAACGTGAAGAATAAACTGTTAGAATTCGCAGCGTTAGCGAAGTAATTAGTGAGATATAGTCAACATATACTCCATGTTCTTTGTCTCATTCTCGTAGCCTTTTCAAGTTGGGCACAATCGGAGGATGAGGTCAGGAAAAATGCCGACAAACTCTTCGAGGAAGAAGCGTATGTGAAGGCAACACCCCTTTATTTGCAGTTACTGAACCTGTATCCAACAGATCCAGAAATCAATTTTAAGTACGGAACATGTAGCCTTTTCAATGATGATAAGGAGAAAAAAGATGCCATTAAGTTCCTAAATGTAGCTACGAAGTCTCCAGGAATCGATCCTAGAGCGTATTACTTCAAAGGAAAAGCATTACACTTAAATTATCAGTTTGATGAAGCCCGTAAGTTTTATCAAATCTATCTGGACAAACGTGCCGCACGTGATAATCGCTACGATGTCGACCGCGAGATTGAAATGTGTCGGAATGGAAAGAAATTGATGATGAAGTTCACGGACATCGTCGTTTCCGAAAAAACGCAAATTGAGGATGACAAGTTCTTCCGTCTCTACAAAGACATGCAAAGCATTGGCGGAGAAATTCTGGTAACAGAACGTTTTCAGAGTAAAATCGACAAGAAAAAAGGACACATTCCGATTGTCCATTACCCGAAAGGAGCGAAAGCAGTTTATTATTCAAGTTACGGAGACAATGGAAAAACGGGATTAGATATTTATGTCAGAAAGCGACTTCCCGATAATTCGTGGGGTGAACCTTACCGTTTGCCGGGAGAGATAAATACAGAATACGATGAGGATTTCCCGTACATGCATCCAAACGGTCGCTATCTTTACTTCAGTTCAAAGGGACACAATTCCATGGGAGGATTCGATGTCTTCATGGCTCGCTTAAATCCAGACAATGGACAGTTTCAATCCATCGAGAATGTCGATTTTGCCATTTCTTCACCAGATGATGATTTATTCTACGTAGTAGATGCGGAATACCAAAACGCGTACTTCGCGTCTTCTCGCCAAAGTGAGCAAGGAAAACTCCATGTGTACCGCGTCAAAGTAATTCGAATTCCGATTCAGGAGATTATCGTAATGGGGGATTTTGTCTCTGAAATCAATCCAGATAATAAGAACATGACGATTGACATCACGTCGTCGAAAACGGGATCGGAAGTAGGGAAAATCGTTACGAATCAAACAGGAAAATACTCCTATGTCTTCCCAAAAGGAGGAAAGTACGATTTGGTGATTAAGATTGATGGTTTGGAGCCCATTTCAAAGACAATCGACTTGCCATTTCTAGATGAATTCCGCCCGCTGAAGCAGAAAGTCATTCACTACTCGGAAAACGGAGAAGAAAAGGTTAAAATCATTGATCTGTTTGATGAAGATGTGGAAGGTGGAGAGGCGTTGGTGGCTCAAGTACTCCGAAATAAATCCAATCTGGAAGTCAACATCAACGATTTCGATGTAGATGAACTTGAGCGCATTGAATTGGAAGCCAAACGAGATGTATTATTGGCAGAACTTGGGTTTCAGGGGATGACAGTGCGTGAAGTGCAAGATCAATTGGGCGAGCTGGCGGAAGCGGATTCAAAACAGGCGGAGCAAGTACAGAAGTTAAATGGTGGTATTTCAGAAGCGTACATCGCATTGTCGGAAGAGATAGAAGAAATAACGACCAAGCGTGATCAACTGATTGCTCAGTCAGAAAACACAAACGATCCTGCAGAAAAGTACACGGCGTTGGTCGAGGCTCAAAAACTGGATGCCGAGCGAACGAAGCGCTTGGAACAAGCAGAGGGATTGAGTGAGTTGAGCGGGGAAGTGGCTCGAAAGTTCGGAACGAGTGATCCTTCCCAAAGTCAAATGGTCCAAGTGGAGCAAGAGTTTAATCGCTTGATCGAAGAAGGAAAGGAGCAAGAAGCCTTGATGTATCTCGCGCAGCAAAAAGAGAACATTGAGCGAGCACGACAGAATTCAACCGAAGGAATGGTCGACAAATTAGTGGAAGAAACCATTGAGCAACGAGCGCGTCAGGATGAACTAGCGGAACGAAATAAGAAGAATAATCGCGAGATAGAAATAGCTGAAACCCGTAGAACGGAGTTGAACAGTAAACTGCCTGACGCAAAGCGAAAAGAAGCGGCAAAGATTCAAGCAGAACTGGATGAGTTGGCCAATACCATTGAACTCTACGAAAAGGAACGCGATTACAATCAGCAAGCGATTGTTGACATCAGCAATAAGATTGCGGTGATCGACGCTCAGGTAGATGTGATTCAAAGTTCAGGAACTTCTGTTCTAAAAGAAATCGATCAGCGGAAGTACGAAGAGGCACAAGCGGCAATCGCAGCGCAAAAAGCCAAAGATCGAGCGGCAGAACTTTCGGATCAAATTGCTCAATTGGAAAGTACAAATCCTGACATTGGAAGTACGAATCCAAACGAAATATCGCAGGCAGACATCTTGATGAACTCGCACACGCAAGTGGTTCAGCAGATTGAAGGGAGCGATATCGACAGAGTAGATCAATTGGAATCGATCATTGCGCAAAACGAGCAAACCATCAATCAGATTGATCGACAGCTTTCGGAATTGGAAGAGAAACTAGCAAACGACGCTCAAAATGCTGATTTGTTGGAGGAGCAATCGAAGCTCAATCGTTTCAAAAATGAGTTGGAAACAGCTCAAACTGAATTAACGGAGGAATTGAAAAATACACAGCCTGTTGTTGCTTCTACACTGACCGAGGAAACGGTTCTCACCTCAATTTCACCCGACTACCAATCGGAAATGGCAGCTATTGCTTCGGATTTGAGTCTAACGGAACTCGAACGATTACAACAACAGCAAGTAAAAGACGAAGCACTTCGAGATCTTACGGAAGATCGATCGTACGAAGTACAACAGGAATTGCAAACCAATCCAACGGATGCCGATTTACTGAAGGAATTGCAGATCATCAATGAATTATTGACGGAAACCAATGAAAATCTGTCCGATCGTACCATTCGCATAACACAATTGGAGAATCAAACTCCTGATGTAGCAATCACCAAACAAGATGTGATTGAGGAGGTGGATCCTGATTATCAAGCAACGATCAAATCGATTCAAGTAGATGAAACCTTGGATGAATCGGAACGACTTCAAGCGCTGAACCAAACGGATCAGGCATTAAAGTCATCTGTGGAAGATCAATTGAATGCATTGGAAGAAGCACTAGCGTCCGATCCTGGGAATACGGAAATCATGGCGGAGAAGGAATTGTTGAGCGAAGTCCTTTCCGATTTGAATGAAGGAATAAACACGCGAGAAAATCAGCTTGCTGCACTGTCCACGAATTCCGTTGAACCGTTTAACGAAGACGCGGCCATTGCGGAAGTTGCTCCAGATTACTCAAATGATTTGGCAGCGATTACGCAAAACGATGCGCTTTCAGAAGGAGAGAAGCTTCAACAACTACAAGAATTGGATGCTGAGTTGAAGAATCTACTCGAACAAGAATTGTCAGAAGTGCGTTCTTCGTTGGAATCAAATCCTTCCGATGCACAATTGAAAGAGCAAGAGAAAGGATTAGCGGAAACCATTCGTTCGCTCCAAAATACTATGGATGAGCGCACCGATGCAATCGCAGCATTGGATTCGAATGTGACGCAGCCTGTCGAAGTGACGGAAGTCTTCAAAAACGATATTCGCTCTCAATTGCTCGAAGAGGAAAATATTGATTATACCAATCGTTTGGAGGAAATCAACACGGCGAGTGGTCCAGAAGTAGAACGCAATTTGAATCGTTTGGAATTGGAGCAGGAAGTGTTAACAGCATTGAATCAGAAAAGTGAAGAAGTGCAGAAAGAACTTGCTCAAGATGCTAGAAACGAACAATTAATCGCTCAATCAAATGCGCTTGAACAACTGATCGAAGCTCAGGAAGCAGAAGTGGAATCTCAAAGACAAGCAAGTTTGTCAGCATCGAAGTCTGCGGAAGTGTATGAGGAAACAATCGCGAAGGCAGATAGAAAGTATCGAGTGGAAATTGGTGATTTAACAAGTCAATCGAATCCTTCCGCTGAGAAAATAGTCGAGAGAGAGACAGAGCTACAAGAAAATCTTCAAAAGGAATTATCCAAAAAGCAGAAGGAGCTAGATCGTAATTATTCGGTTCTGGTGGATTTGGAATCGATGATTTTAGCGAATGAAATCGAGGAGAGCAAGCAACGACAAGAAGATGCTCAAAATGCCACAAACGTTGCTACCGATCAAAATGATCAGGAACAATTTGTTTCGAAGCTTCGTGAGTCCTTCATTTCCATTGGAGATGTCGAATTCACGAAAGAAGATCCTTCCGTTGAAGAAGCACGAGCACATGAGCAAGAGTTGAAAACGTATCTCTCTGAATTAAAAACGAAGAAAGTCGAAATTCAAGATGAACTCGATCGCTCTCCTGAAGATCAAAATCTTCAAAATCAATTGGCTTGGATCGAGCAGGAAGAGGAAAAGGTAGAGCAAGAACTTCAACGAATGGAAATTACCATTGGTGATCTGGAATCGATGAACCTAGCGTCTGCGAATACTCAGGAAAATGATACAGAATTGTTGGCGCTGCAGTCAAAGCGCAACGAATTACAGAATCAGTTGAATGATCCAACTCTTTCTTCTTCAGAAGAGAAGGCAATCATCAAAGAGCTCGATGCAGTGAGTCAGGCTGAATTGAAGCGAACGAATGAAATTCAATCAGTTGCTGTCGTGGAGGCTCAGGAAAAACAGGATAACCTCAACAATGCGCTTCAACGATTGGGAACCAATGATCCCGAAACAACGGAGGTGAAATCGGCATTGAACGCCAGCGAGAAAGAACGAGCTGCCATCGATCAATTATTGGAACAGTCTGATAAGGCGAAATCGGAAGAAGAGCGTAACTATTTGCTTTCAGAAGCAGCAGAGCGACAAGATATTTTGAATACGCGATTGGAGCGAGTAGTGGAGAACCGTGAAATTCAATCGATTGAAGATCGGGAAGACATTACCGTACTTTCACGTGAAGAATTGGAGCAGCGCAAACGTAATTTTGTGATCGAAATTGGTGATTTAGAAGTACAACAAAAGCGTGTAGAGCAGGAAATCAGTTTGGCAAAACGAAAAGAACTTCCTGCCCTGAATAACGAAAAAGTAGCGATTGATGCTCAACTGGAGTTATTGAAGAATCAACTGGAACACATCGAGGCGAGAATTACCAACTTTGATGAAACAGAGCCTGTAAATCGCATGGCAACAGTTGGATTAGATCAGGAAATTTCCTTTAAAGAAGAACGAGAATTGGCGTCTTCGGAAGGATACAAAAACTATATGGAAGAAGGAGTGAAAGCACTCGAAATCGAAAATGAATTGCGTATTTTGCAGATAGATTTGGATCGCGAACGGGCAGAGCTGATTCAATTGATGGGACAGGAGCCATCGAGTGAACGAACAGATGCGATTGAACTCAAAACGACGCGTATCAAAGCACTCGAATCGGAAATCCAATCAAAAAATGTTGACTTCGAACAACAAATGGAAGTGGCAGATCAATTGTTGCCCAACAACGAGCAAGAAGCTATGAAATTAAAGAACTTACTTGTAAGAGGTGTGCAGCCAATCAAAACGGCAGTTGTTGCAACGGCGATATTGCAAATGCCTACGACAGGCTTCTCCATTGATGAAAATGCCGAAAGCATTTACTCGGAGGCGAATCCGATTCCTGTTGGGGTTAAAAATCCATCTGGATTAACGTACCGTGTTCAAATTGGAGCCTTCGCTCGACCGATTCCTCAAGATTTATTCAAGGAGTTCAATCCTGTTTCTGGGGAGAAAATCGGGAACACGAACATCACACGCTACATGGCTGGATTCTTCAATAGTAGCGAGTCGGTAGTCGAAGCACGCCAGTCGATTCGAGCGTTAGGATACAGCGATGCTTTTGTCGTGGCTTATTGTGATGGAGAACGAATCACCTTCGGTGAAGCACGTCGATTAGAAGCTTCGGGGCAATGTGTGCCGAAAGGAACGAACGAGTTGGTGCTCGAAGTGGCAGAGAATACAGCAGATCATTTGGGAATTCCAACAGAAACGGAAGTTGTCGAACTCCCCGAATATTCATACAATCAAGCGCCAGGTGCGGCAAAAGCAGCTCCAATTGAATTGAAACAAGGATTGTTCTTTACCGTCCAGATTGGTGTGTTCAACCGTCCTGTTTCTGATGATATCATAAAAAATCTCCCAGAAATATTGACTGTTCGTCTACCTAATGGACTCATTCGCTACGCAACAGGAATGTTCGATTCTGCAGAAGAGGCACAACCACGAAGAAGCGAGGCAATCAATCGTGGAATCCGAGATGCATTTATTGTAGCGTACTACAAAGGTGAGCGCTTGACGGTCGGAAAAGCTCGACGATTATTGGAGGAGTTGGGCCCATCGATCCTTCAGTCGAATAGAGAGAAAACGACACCTGTCGAAGTAGTGGAAGTGCCCGACAACGTTCGACGAACGGATTCGGTGACGACCTCTGTTGTTGAAGCTCCATTGGATTTGGAAGAAGACCGTCAGAAAATTCAAATTGTGACCAAAAAGACGTTTGAAGAGTTCCCTAGAGATGTGTTAAATCGTTACAATACAGAAGGAAACTTCTATTTCGATGAAAGCGACGGAAAAGTGAAATCGGAGATTTACGCTAGTAAAAAGGACCTTCCACGATTATTTAAATTTGAAAAAGACATTGATACGCTGTATCTTTCGGATGAAGATGTGCAAACTGAGCTAGACAAACGCCATATTTTGGTGAAGCTGTCGGATGATAAAGTACCTGGAGACTTAGCCGATTGGCTACTTCGAATGGGATATCAGAAGAAGTTTGTGAAGACAAATGAAGGTTTGGAATTGCACATCGAAGGAATTGAACCAAATAAACTTCAAGACGTACAGTATCACATACGAGAAGTTGGTTTGGAACCGATTCCGTTGGAATTAGAAGAAGACAATAATTAATACAATTTAGAGGAGAATGAGCCCAGAAACGGATGTTTTAGAGGAAGTGTTAACGGTAGAGAAAGCCGTAGATTACAAAGATTTGATCGTATTCAACGACGATTTCAATACCTTCGATCATGTGATTGATTCCTTGATCAAAGTATGTAAGCACAAACCCATTCAAGCCGAGCAATGCACGTTCATTGTGCACTACAATGGAAAATGTCAGGTAAAACGTGGAGATTACGAAACGCTTGAGCCTATGTGTGTTGCGTTACACGACAGAGGAATTACGGCAGAAATTCAATAAAATTTGCTCCATATTTTTGTCAAAACGAAAAAACGACTTATATTTGCACTCCGATTGGCGCAGTAAACTGCAAAAATCGATTGAAATGGCTTCGTAGCTCAACTGAATAGAGCACTTGATTACGGCTCAAGAGGTTTCAGGTTTGAATCCTGACGAGGTCACAAAAAGCTTCCAGAAATGGAAGCTTTTTTTGTTTCTCGTCATTCAAACCTGTTTGACCTGAAGCAAATTGAGAATTTGCGAAAGCACAGACCGAAGGGAGGCTAATCCTGATGAGGTCACTAAGAAAGGAAAGCTCAACACAAATGTGTTGAGCTTTTTTCGTTTTCATGGCGCGAAAAGCTTGCTTTTGTGAGCTGTTGAAAATGAAAAAAGTGATTCGAAGAATCGAACTTTCCTTTCGGAATTCGGACAAGAATGGATCTAAAATCCTGATGAGATCACAAAAGCAACAACCATAACGAGTGAATTCCGTTATGGTCACCACTGTGTATCAATATCAAATTCAAAATTTCACTTCACAATCACACGTTCTCGAACAATCCTGTTACCCGCTACTTCAATTTCGATAATGAAAACTCCTGTTCGATTGTTCAGGTTGAGAGTATGTTCCTTCTTACTCCCAATCTTTTCATGAAGGATCATCGCCCCAGTTGCACTGAAAACAGTCAGAGAAGCATCTTCATACGTTTCCCTTAATTGAATTGAAACGAGACCATCACTCGGATTCGGATGAACAGTAACCATCTTTTCGGAAGTCAACTCCTCTAAATTTACCCAGTTGACAAGCGTACACGAAGAAGTGTCAACGCATCCGTTTTCAGTTACTTCAACAGCGTAAGAACCATTTGTAGTCGGCAAGTAAGATTGAGCATTGGCTCCCGCTATTGGGGCGTAATTATTGTCACAATCTAGCCATTGATAGGTAGCAGAGTTAGCTGAACTGTAGAGAATCCCCCAATTATCGGTTACGTTTGTGTTCACATCACAAATGTCAAATACTTGAACATATCCCGGACCATTTCCTCCTTCTCGAGCTCCCATTGCGATGGTATTGTCGTCTGGCATTGAGACATACCACCCCAACCAATCATAATTATTTGTTCCAACAACACTCACAGTTTGCATCCAGTCATTCACGGAGGAATCCCAGCGATACACGCGAACCTCTCCATTATAGTTCAATGAATTCGTGCTTTTATTGACGAAGGAAACCAGAATCGTATTTGGGTTAGGCATGGATACAGAAAATCCGCAATTCGCGTATAATTGATCGCCGTCTATGTCAGATCCACGTTGTACCCAACTTGAACCTGTCCAATTGTAAATTCTCAATTTTCCAGCATCCACATCAAAGTCATCATGTGCGTTTGCACCAATTGCTAGCGTATTCGGATCTGGCATTTCTACGGAATATCCCGTATAAGATTGTACTTGTCCATCTAGATCAACACCTCTCTGAACCCATGCACTTCCATTCCAATCATATACACGTACTTGTCCCGCATACGTTCCTCCATCACTGTTCAGGTATGCACCAATGGCGATTGTATTTTCGTCTGGCATCGAGATGGCACAACCTGAGAAATCACCGTACGCTTCCCCATCAATATCGAGTCCTTTTTGCACCCAATCGACTCCACTCCAAGTGTATACTCTGACGTGTCCGGCAGAAGCGGCTGCTCCTGAGTTTTTCCATGCTCCGACTGCGAGAGTGTTGTTATCCGGCATCTCAACAAAATGTCCAAATTCGTCTCCTTGGGCTTCTCCAGTTAAATTTGATCCTTTCTGGGTCCAGTTGTTTCCATTCCATTCATAAACCTGTGCTATTCCAGTAGCTACACCTCCAACTAGACTTTTAGAAGCTCCAACAGCAAGGGTGTTTTCATCTGGCATAGACACTGATTTGCCAAACCAAATGACTTGGCTCGTTCCATCTAGGTCCATCCCTCTTTGATTCCAGGTCGTACCGCTATAGTCATACACACGCACTTGACCAGCGTTCGTCCCTCCGCCGTCATTAAAATAAGCTCCGATGGCAATGGTATTCCCGTTAGGCATGGAGATAAAAGAACCTGATTCGTCTCCAGGTGCTTCTCCAATAATTGTTTGACCTTTTTGGGTCTGAGCGCATACCGAAAGCGACGAAATTGCAAATACCCCAACTACTAAACTTCTTTTTATCATATCTTCTCAACTATATTTTTCGAGAAGTTCTAACTATTTCGTCTCAAATAAAAAAAGAGTTCATGAAATGGTGCTTTTAGTTTGTTAATGACGAGGTAAGAAGAGCAATATCTAGAAATTTGCACGAATTTACGTCTAAACGCTTTTTGCCAATAAGCAGGATGTGCTGATCATCATACTAATATTGAATTGTATAGGCTCCCTGAGCAAATCCTGAGAATATTCCATATCCGTCCTTGACATTCGAATGGATTTTTACCGGTTCAGAAAAGGTTCCACCTCCTTCCGAAAGCAAATCTGTCTCGGCTGAGATCAAATAACGGGAAGTATTTTCGGTGCAATGATACAGTCGGAGAATAATTCCATTAACCGAACTAGCAGACGGAACGGGAAACTCGACTTGAAGTTCTTTGAGCGAGCCGTTAAAGAAATTATCGTCTAATGCGAGCATTGAACCAGATGAAAGCCCATCGATATCACCTCCATTGACAATGGATAAATCGTAGGTACTCATCGATATTCTATCTTCACCAAATCCACCGAGGTAATTAGCGGATACTGTTAAAATGTAGTAGTTCTTTTCTGATGGATCGCTCCATCGTAGTTTCACTTTCATCATTGTTTCTTGAAACTCAGGATCGATGTACGTGGTAGTATCCACACTGATAATGGGAATAGATTGCGGAATGAGCGTTGTGGCTGATGCCGTTGGATAGTCTGCATGACTGGCGACAACCTCATAGGAATGTCCCTCAGTTGCAGTCATCGCAAAGTCATAGACACCATTGTTGCCAGACACGACTGTTTCCGTTGAGCCATTCGTGAGATTTTTCAGCGTGACTGATGCATCGCTCAATGAGGTGTCAGTGGTGTCGTTTTCCAAGAAGAATACGCTGCGTTCAATTTGTATGGAGAAGGTAGAATCTTTTTCAATCAGTTGATTAATGACGAGTAAACTTGTGCCTGCTTCGCCTTCGTATTCAATCTCTTTTTCGCAGGATGGAAGTAGATACATAACACATCCAAGTGCCATCAAAACAAATCGTTGGTTACTTTTTTTCATTTTTCCTGTTTAAGTGAGTTATTTTGAACTTCCAGCTTACGGAAGGAATAATAGGGAAAAGCGCCACTTTTATGAGCTTCTTCTCTCCATTACTATACTGTGCTACGTACAAATAGAAGGGATTGAGTCTACTGTAGGCATTGTAAACAGAGAATGACCAAATACTTTCTCCCCATTTCTTTTGCTTATGATAATTGGCTCCAATGTCTAGGCGATGATACATCGGCATGCGGTAACCATTCACAGAGTTTAAATAATTCAAGTTCTGGGACATTCCAAAATAATTCGGAAGCATGGGATTGCTTGCAACGCTGTATTGTTGCGTAGGCAAGGAAACAGCCCTTCCAGTGTTGAGCACGAAAACGACTCCAATATCCCATTTCTTGTTAATCTCATAACTGGAAGCAATACTTAAGTCGTGTCGTCTATCGTAGGTGTACGGAAATTTTTCTCCGCCATTGAGGTTCTCAAATAATCGATCTGACCAACTCAAAGTATATCCAATCCATCCAGTGAGTCGACCGACTTTTTTCTCAACGAATAATTCTGCTCCATACGACCATCCTTGTCCTCTTTCAATTTTGTTTTCCCAGTTGTTTCCTGATCCGATGAAATCAATTCCTTCTTTGTATTGGATCACTCCATCCATCGTTTTGTAGTATCCTTCCAGTACGAGATTGTATTTATCGCCTAGAATTTGGTTGTAGCCCAAGCTAAACTGATGACTATTGATCGGTCCCACTTTGTCTGTTGAAGGAACCCAAAGATCTGTTGGTAAACCAATTCCAGTATTCGACAGTAGGTGAATGAATTGAGTGGAGTAGGCGTAGGAGAATTTGAGACTGGATTTTTTGGTGAGGATAGTATTTCCTGAAATTCTGGGCTGTAAACTGTGATACGTTTGATCGCCTACAAAAAACGCACTGTAGTGCAGACCATAGTTTATTTTGAGCCAATCCGTTAATTTGTGATCATCCTCAATATACAGGAACGGTTCATTGGCATATTCGATTTCTGTAGCAGGTGTCCCGCCTGTATCGATTGGAGTTCCATTTACTTCTTGCTCATCGGTATACACACCTGGCTTAAACGTGTGATAGGTATTTCCAGCACCAAAGCGGACATAGTGTCGAGCGTTGGGTATGTATGTAAATTCGGTTTTTCCTGACCAATCGAGAATATTAGAGTAGTATTGGATCAAATAGGAGTTTTCTGTTTCTGTTCCATTGTTGTTGGTGGTGAATGTTCCTTGTGAGGAAACATCAAACTTGTAATGAGAAAATGTGGCCGTTGTATTCATGAACATTTTTGAACCGATGCGGTAATTCCAGCGCGCTGCAACAATCGCATTTCCCCAACCTAGACCACTTTTGTCGTCGTAATCGTATTCTTTTCCACCGGAAGTGTAACCGTATCGTTGAATGATTTGAGCTTTGTCCTTTCCAAAATATCCACTCAGATAGAGATGATGTTTGTTATTAATTTTGTGATGAATCTTCGCGTTCATATCATAGAAGTAATAGCCTCCTTTTTCTCGTGCATTGACCATGAACGGTTTGGTGAGGACATCCAGATACGTTCTTCTCGCACTTACGATAAATGCTGTTTTATCCTTTTTGATGGGACCTTCAACCAAAATTCTACTGGCAATTACACCAATCGAACCTTCCACATTATAGCGTTTCATGTTGCCTTCCTTCATACGCATGTCCAAAACGGATGAAGTTCTCCCTCCGTAGCGCGCAGGAAACCCACCTTTAATCATCGTCACTTTAGATAACGCATCGTTGTTGAATACAGAGAAGAAACCGAATAGATGTGAGGCGTTGTATACTGGAACGCCATCTAAAAGAATTAAGTTTTGATCGGGGCCACCGCCTCGAACGTATAGTCCACTAGATCCTTCTCCTCCTGAACTAACACCTGGAAGAAGCTGAAGCGTTTTGACCACATCTTTTTCTCCAAAAAAGGTAGGAAGCTTTTCGACTTTATCCAGTTGTAAGTCGATGGTTCCAGAGTTCGTTTCTTCTAAGGTTTTTTCCAAACTTTCAGCTTTCACTTCAACTTCCTCGAAATCTTGAACCTCGCTCTTGAGCGCAATGTCAACTTCGTTTTGATCGAGTGGGACTACCTGATAGAGGGAAGTGGAACCAAATGAAGAAACGCGTAGCACAGCTTCTTGTGTAGGGAGTGTAAGACTATAGAATCCATATTCATTTGTTATTGCACCAATGTTGCTGATAGTATCGAAAACTTTTGCCTGAAAAATGGGTTCTCCAGACGAGCGTTCCGTCACAAAACCAGAAATGGTCCGAGTGGATGTGTTCTCCTGAGAAAAGGCAAGGAATTGTCCTGCTGTCATCATCAGAAGAATAAGAGATAAGAGATGAAAATTTCGCATGAAACTTACTTTAATGTATAAAGACATTCATCCAAAGGGTTCAGATGTATTCAATATAACTACGTATGAAGGTATCAAAAATGTTTGGTGCAATTCTCGTTTTATGAAAACTTGATGTCAGTATGGAAAAAAAGAAAGGGAGGTGAACTACTGAAAACACCTCCCAACGAACATGATACTACTACAAATCTGCTCGTTCTTATGAAAAAATTGACCTTGTCCTGGCCGTTGTCCAATTATTCACGATTGGACCATTTCGGATGAAGCCTCACTACTGAACTGTTAACCTAATCTGGCATCTCCAAAAAACCGATTTCCGAGGAAACATCTACATAAACAGAGTCTCCCGCACTATTATATACATAGGATGAAAACGCCAATGAACCTTTGAGATAGGTTTCAAGGGTATATTCATCCAAAAATGAACTTATGTTAGTTACTTGAAAGGTTGAAAATTGTCCGTCCCGCGTAGCGTACACATCTCCATTATAGTTGTAGGTCGCTTTGCCTCTTGGGAATAAAGGTAACGCTTGATTTTCCACGGAACCAATGCATTGATCCATACTCACTAACGGAGCAGAAGGGTAGAGTACACTGGCAAACATTTGCGATGTATAATTTTCTTCTCCATCTACATAGAAGTAGCAATGCGCAACAAAACTTTCCACTGGAGATGGTAGAGTGAAGTTGAAGTTGACACTCGAAGAGCTTATGACAGGATAGGATTGGAATTCAATCTCCCAACGAACGGAGTCTATGGCAGAAGAATAATTGAGTGGAGTTAAGAGAAATTCAGAAGGGTTGTTTTCTGAAGCAGATATTTCAGGCTCGTTCGCTTCGAGACCTCCCAAGGTCACTCGGTCTTTCAACTGAACTTGAGTACCATCGATAAGTTCAGCAAATAATGTAATATCGTATTCACCGTAGGAAGTAATGACGGCATTTGTGTTGGTGAAAAATTGTTGGTTTACGCTCCAAACATAGTTCATGATCGGAAATGTTGTTTGTACATTCGTCACGTCCAATTCATAATAACATTCCAGAGATCCAAATTCTATGGGTTGCGAAAAGGCAAGTTGATCAAATGGAGTGATGAAGCTGAATTCAAAGCTCAGGATATCGTTGCCAGAAGGATCGGTAAAAGCCGTTCCAAGGTAGGAACTTTCTCCAATCGAATGATGATAAGCGGAAAGAATCGCATTGGTTCCTACTTCGATCAGGTCTTCTTCACCATTCACCATTACGTTAGCCGAAAAAACGGGAGAAGGACTTGTCGAAGGCGAGTCAGGGTCGAGCTCCACTTTTTGGCAGCTAGAAATAACCAGCACGAAAATTAACAGATAGGATAGATGATGTATATGTTTCATTTCAATGTCTAAATAAGGTGTAGTTCGCATTAAGACCCACAGAGAATTCTCTTAAGCCCTTTGAGTTAGTGATGACCGTCTGATCGATTTGATTAAAGAATCCTTTGGTCACGCTAATTCCTACACTGAATTTTTCGGAAAGTCTTCGCTGATAGTTCAACTGAAGTTTGAGATCAAATGGACGAATTCCTTCTTTTATTCCATAATTGTTATGGACTAGGAGTTCATCCGTATTGTAATTGGTATATCGATGATAGGTCGAATTTACCAAGACGTTCCAAGTAGGGGTAAGCTTCAACCCGAAAACGTCACGCTTGCGATGATAGTACATGCTTACGGGGATACCAATGGAATTGATGCTCTTGTATTGAACAGATTGATATTCTCGATAGAGTCGTGCACCATAGGTTGATTTGACTAGGGTCAATTCATGATTTAAACCTGTTCTATGCGTGAAATCGGCACCAACACCATAAGACCATTTAGCGTAATGTTTTCGAACGTCTAATCCTATGGAAGATTGGGTTCCAAAGCGCGCTTTGTTGGATACATTCCCTGACGGTGCAAGAGCTAGATTTGAACCCATCACAAGATTGAAGCTGACTGGACCGAAACGGCGTCTATTTAGCTTTTTTCGCAGGACATCCAAATCGTTCGAATTGCTCAATTCATCGTTCCGTTTCGAAAGATCCATGAGGGACACAGTATGTAATTGCTCCATGTTTGAAGAAGCGCTCAAGTCGATAGGTTCATTTGCATGATTGTTCGATGAGGATATCAATGCCGAACGATCCTTAGAACTACTTCCCATTTCTTCGTTTGGCACTTTCATTTCCTCAGATGTTGAAGCTTGAGAAGCGTCTTCATGCGGATTGGACACTTGAATTCCATTGGATGAAGTGTTTGTTTCTGTAGTCTTTTGATTTGTTCCATTTTCGGATATCACTTCAGCATCATCCTCAGAAGTTTGAGATTCCGATGCGACTTGAGAAGTGTTCGGATGAAGACCTTCTGCACTAGGACGAATTACCGTAAACGCTAATAACAAGATGGCCGCTGTGTCAAAAGCCCATCTCAACCAAAGGACGCGTCGTTTTTTCTTGTCCTCATGATCGAGAATAAGTGCCATCTCATCCCAGTACTCTTCACGGAATAATTCTTCTTCGCCAGAGGTTGGCGCCCCAGCTCCTTGCTGTGCATCATTTTCATCAAGCAAGACTTCCATTTCATCCCAAAACTCATCCTGAAAGGCCATTCCGAGCTTTTCGCTATCCTCAACGATTCTCTTCTCTATGTCATTCCATTCGCTCATATTGCTATGCTCAACTTTTTCTTATAATCTTTACTTTCTAATAGTGCTTTTAATTTTGCTTTCCCATTATAGAGATGCCATCTGGAGGTGTTTTCCGAAATTTCGAGAATGTCTCCTATCTCGCGATGATTATATCCATCAAAGATGTAGAGACTCATTACTTTCCGAGTCATTTCAGGTAATTCTCTGAGTAGTAGCGCTGCATTTTCACTATCATGCTTCTTTAGTGCGTCATTATTACTGTGAGATGAATCGCGTTCCAATTCGAAATCATGCTCTTTCATGGTAATAATGTCTTTGTACTTTTTGTTCTTTCTGTATTCGTCAATAATTGAATTGATCAAAACCCGCTTCGCCCAAGTATAAAAGGGGGCTTCTCCATTGTACTTATTGAGGTTTTGACAAATCTTGAGAAAACCGTTGTTGAAGAGCGCTCTTGCATCCAGGTCACTATTTGTATACCGCATACACACATAAATGAGAGAGTTGAAACAACTTTTATATAACTCTTTCTGAGCTTGTCGGGAGTTGTTGATACAGTCTCTAATTAGTATTGGATCAATGTTTAAGGCCAAGATGTTTGAGTTAATTCATTAGTAACGTCACTTCTTCTACTTTTATTACGCAGGTCGTTTTCCAAAACGTTTGGTCGATTGTCATTTTTTTTGAAAAAAAACAGGGCCACCTAAATTGGCAGCCCCATTTTTACTCTGTGTTTGCGTGATTTATATTACTTTTTCTGAATTCTTTCAACCACTCTTGTTTGTTCATTTGAAACTTCAAGAAGGTAAACTCCGCTTGGTAATGATGTGAAATCAAGTGTCATGTTATGTGATTCTTGACTTACAGGTAATTCCATCACTTTTCCAGTCATGTCTAATACGCGTACCGTGTTTGTTTCCGACTTCAATACCAAATTGATTGTATGAGATGTTGGGTTTGGTCCGATACTTTCAATCAATTCATTGCTCCACTTGATAGAAGAAGATGAAGTATTGTCTGTTGGAGTACCTCCAGCTGGAATGAATAAATCAATGACTCCATTACAGTTGTTGTCGATTCCATCTCCTGGTATTTCAACAGCTCCTGGGTGTACATTTGGATCGTTGTCATCACAATCTACGAAATCAGGGTATCCATCTCCATCAGCATCAACTCCTGTTGGACCTCCGCCCCAAGTAAACGTTGTATCAATCAATCCATCACAGTTGTTATCGATACCATCTCCAATGATTTCAACGGCAGCTGGGTGTACGTTTGGATCGTTATCGTCACAATCAATGTAATCAGGGAATCCATCACCATCTGCATCAACTCCTGTTGGACCGTTTCCATTCCAGTTATAAGTTGAATCAATCAGACCGTCACAGTTGTTATCAATACCGTCTCCCATAATTTCTGGGGCAGCTGGGTTAATTGTTGGATCGTTGTCATCACAGTCCATGAAGTCTGGGAATCCATCGCCGTCAGCATCAATTCCCATCGGACCGTTTCCTCCCCATGAGTACGTTGAGTCGATCAATCCATCACAATTGTTATCGATTCCATCACCGATAATTTCGACAGCAGCAGGGTTAATTGTTGGATCGTTATCATCACAATCAATAAAGTCTGGGAATCCATCTCCGTCGGCATCTACACCCATTGGACCATTTCCACCCCATGAGTAGGTTGAATCGATCAATCCGTCGCAGTTGTTATCAATACCGTCTCCCATAATTTCAGGTGCTGCTGGGTTAATACTTGCATCGGTATCATCACAATCTTCAAAATCGAAGAAACCGTCACCGTCTGCATCAACCCATGATCCTCCAGGACCACCAGGACCGCCAGGACCTCCCCAGTTATAGGTCGTATCAATTAATCCATCACAGTTGTTGTCAATTCCGTCTCCGATAATTTCTACCGCAGCTGGATGTATGCTGGCGTCATTGTCATCGCAGTCGAGTGGAACGGGAAAACCGTCGTTATCCGCGTCTTGTGCGATTGAAAATCCACCAAGAGAGACACACAGCCCAACAGTGAAGATTTTTAATGTTTTAGTTGCTTTCATATTCACAATTTTAAATGTTCACCGGAATACACGTGAGTG
>JBFHGY010000006.1:0-19997 GCA_041582905.1 Crocinitomicaceae bacterium
GAATCGGGAACGTATGCGATTCAAATTGCTTCGTCAAAAGAATGGATTGATGATGAAGATGCACGCTGGAAGAAACTCGACGTGAAACGCATTCAGCTAAACACAACGAGTGCGTACAAGTACATCTATATTGTTGGAAATTATGCAACTAGATCAGATGCCAATGCTGCATTAGAGGGAATTCGCCAAAAAGGATTCCGAGATGCATTCGTCACAAAGCGATAAAAATTAAGGAATCACATGGATTTTTTTGTTTTTGCTTGCTCAAAAAGAAATTCTTTATTTATATTTGCACTCGCCTGAAAAAAGGCAGAGCGCCTCAAGAAGGTTGTGAAACGCTTCTTTAGCTCAGTTGGTTAGAGCATCTGACTGTTAATCAGAGGGTCCCTGGTTCGAGCCCAGGAAGGAGCGCGAAAACAACGAAAAACCCCAGTAAACACTGGGGTTTTTCTTTTTATAGTGCTGAATTTAGTGTAGAATTTTAGTTTCAATTCTCAATCCATTTCAATAAGGTTCAATACGTATAATTGAGTGTCAAGTAGTCGTGAATCACGATGAATTGAATCCATCACTGCACGATTCATTCAGATTTCATATACGCCATAATACCTTTTTTAGAATACCGTACGCGACGTTGATTAATTCGAATGGGATTAATTAGTTGTTTCCTCACATTCGTTTGAAGCGTATGGTAAATTATTCCAATAAGTTCCAGGGTTTCGTTTTTTCAATTCGGATAGTGGACATGTCTAATTTAGAAAGTTGACTCACATCCTATTGGGATTAATTTTTTAGATTTACTAAAGATCATTTCATAATTATTAGAATGAGTCAATTTAAACTACTAGCTGTTCGGCCACTATCCAACTGTCAATCTAAGTACCACAAGGTTTTATCCAAAGGTGAAATTTTTAAGTTATACCAGGATTATGAATTTCTAAATAAGGAAGGGAGTCCAGTAAGTGAAGTTGAAGAGGTTTATTCAATAAGACAAACTCGCGAAAATGGATTAAGACTTTACGACAAAGGTAAACTTCAAATATCAGTTTCGGCAATCGTGGGAAATAATGGAAGTGGTAAAAGTACCCTTCTTGAGTTACTGTACATGGCGGTTTATTGTTTGGGAACTCAATTAAAATTTGTTGACAATAAAGATGAGATTAAACCACTTTTAAACAATTTTTCTCAACTTCTTCAAGAGGAAAGAATAAGGATCAATAAAAGGATCGCCGTTGACAATGAACGCTTAATAAAGCAAGAGGAAAATTTAGCAAATTTGATTGAAGTTTTCGGGAATGATATATATCATGAGCACATTAGACCTGCTGTATATAGCAGCATGAATCTTCAATCTGAAATTACAGAGCTTAATCAAAGACGAGAAGACCTCGACAGGTTAATTAAGAAAGAACAATTAGCGCATGAACAATTATTGAAGGAGTTTCGAGTATGTATATTTTACCAATTAGGGGGTGATTTCTTCGAGCTAAGAGTTGATTTACCTTCTCAAGACGGGAAAATTCTTGCTCCACGAGAGATTGAATCCTTCGATGTTTTTTCGAAATCTGATATGGATTTAGTGAGTTTGGGAAGAAAAGAATTGAACAAGTCTTTCTTTTATACCATTGTGATGAACCACTCACACTATTCACTAAATAGTGGGGTACTGGGTAATTGGATTAGCACTCTGTTTCACAAAAATGATGGATATAAAACGCCTATTGTAATTAATCCGATGAGAACAGAAGGAGACTTCAAGATTAACCATGAAACAAGACTTGCTAAACAAAGGTTATTTGTTAATGCACTGACTCATAAGGCATTTCATCCAGAAAATGAGTATTTGATTACCCAAGCCTTAGAATTAAAGGAAATTCAATTTGCCTTTAACCCTAATAAAGTCAAAAGCGAACGTATTCGGGTTGAGAATGATTCTTTTGTGACCAGTGGAAAAAGGATATCTGAACAGGTACTTTTTGAGCTAATCAATCGCAGAGGCAAGGATATTCAATTGCGACTTGCTCGATCATATCATTGGACTTTATTACCTGTGATGGATTATGCTGCACAAAAGCTAGAAAAGGTGTTTTCTTCTTATGGTGAGTACAACTTTGAAGAGTGGACTGATGATGAAGTAGAACGGGTCAAATTATTGGCCAATAGAATTGAGGAAGACGAGAGCCACGTCACCAATAAGATTCATCAATCAATTAATTTCCTGATCAATAATTTGGAGAAGGGGGAATTTTGGGCTCTTTTAGATGAAAGAGGCAGGTGTAAAACGAGAGACATTCTTACTTGGATGGACAGAGATAAACACTCCGACCTAAGTCGATACATTCCACCACCAATATTTGATATAAAATTCATCCTTGGAGAGAAAGACAAGGAGATCGACTATGAAGAGATTGCATTAGAATCATTGAGTTCGGGAGAGCAGCAATTCATACACTCAATCCAAGCTGTTTTGTACCATTTAGTTAACTTAAATTCAATTCACCATAGTTCAGTTGATCGACTCAGGTATAAGCACGTAAACATAATTTTTGATGAAATTGAATTGTATTTTCATCCAGACCTTCAAAGAACATTCATTTCTGAACTTTTATCGGGCATAGAGAATTTGAATCTTTTGTCGGGAGATCAAAAAGGAATAGAATCAATCAATATTTTATTTTCCACACATTCTCCATTTATCCTTTCGGATATACCTGCTTCCAATATTTTGCACCTGAGATATAATTCTAAAACAAAAAGATCATCTTCAAAAAGACATGGTGGTCAAACGTTTGGGGCAAATATTCATGACCTACTCGCTAATGATTTCTTTCTACAAAGTGGTTTCATGGGAGAGTTTGCCAAAGAAAAAATTAGTAGCCTCATAGAGTATTTAGATTCTGATTCTGCAAGGATAAAGCCAAAAGAGTGGAGTATCGAATCAGCGGAAGAATTCATACAAATCATAGGAGAGCCATATTTAAAAAGTGATCTTTTGAACCTACTTAAAGCGAAGAAGAGTAATTTGAAAATTGATAAGATGGACAAGCGAGAGATAGATGCAGAAATCAAAAGGTTAACCAAAAAAAGAAATCAATTCAAATGATACCAATCAAGGAAGATAGACTGTTAGATACGATTGAATCTAATCAAGCTGAAATTCTCGTCCATGTGCAGCAAGTCAGGAGTGATCTTACGGATTGGATACTCTGCAAGACCTACAAAGTTAATAGCCGTGATTATGAAATAACTAAAGAGCAAGAGCTTTACCTTAGGTATTTAAGAATTAATTTAACTCCTATTGTATTTGGTAATCATCAGTGTCTCGATACGTACTCAAGAACTTTTGATAAAATAATCCCGGAACATAAAAGAAAAAAGGGTTCTGACTTTATTCCTTTTAAGAATCACCTTATTTCTTTAATGGGATATGAAAAGTTGAGGTCGGACAAAACGAGCGCCTTATTTCCTAAGTTTTTTAGAGAGTTGGGAATCAAGGTTTGCGTATACTGTAATTCTCAATTGACGGTTTCGGTAGAAGATGTGAACAGAAAAGTAGTGGCTAGGTTTCAAGTAGATCACTTTGTTGATAAAGCAAGTTATCCATGTTTTTCAATTTCTTTTTTTAATCTCTATCCGGTATGTGCCTCATGTAATAATAAAAAAGGAAATAAGGACGTAGGGTTTTTACTCTATACAGATGAAGAATGTAAAACACTTGACTCTGAGTATAAATTTATCTTGGATGATGTTTCTATTGCGAAGTATCGAATATCCAGAAAAGTAAAAGACTTATTGGTAACGTTCAACGATAATGGGCACAGACTTGATGAGGTATTCGCTATTGAAGGGATATATGAAACCCAGAAAGATCTTGCAGCTGAAATAATTGTAAAATCAGAAATATACAATGAAACCTACAAGAGTAGTTTGCAAGCATCGTTTAACAGACTATATGGAAAAGGGAAGTCCTCGATGAATTTTAGTCGCTTTATCGTAGGGAACTATGCCGAACCACGTGAGATTCATAATCGCCCACTGTCAAAGTTTACTCAAGATATTGCTAGGCAAATAGGGTTGATAGAATAGCAGCGAGCAGAACGACTCCGCTCGCATGCGATTCCAACACATCTGGTTTTTAGCTTTGCATCGAATTGACGTAAGTCAAAATACCATTTCTCGAATACCGTACTCGTCGCTGATTGATCCGTATCGGATGAATCAACTGCTTCCTTACAATCGCTTGTAGAGTATTGTAACTGATTCCGAGAAGTTCCAAAACTTCGTTCGTATCCATTAATACATCCTCACGAGTTTCTTGTTTGGTTGTTGAGATAACATTTTCGAAATTTTGCTGTAACGTCTTCACTCGCTCATTGAGTTTCTCATTTTGCTTCTCCAACCATTCAACCTTTTGCATTAATCGCTCCAAGGACAATTCTAATAACTTATTCATAGTTAAAAAGATTAGCTCCTTTTAGGAAATTATTACTCTTATTCATTTGTGTTAAAACACTCCGTTTTCAAATTACTTTCTCGCTCTTTTCGAATTTGAGACGAAATATTGACATCAATATGGGTCGAGTTGTTCCATGTAGCATGGTAATGAACACACTTACTCAACACCAAATTACCCATTTTTTATTGTCGGACTGGGTTGTCAAATGAGTTCAATTAGCACTTGTTCGTGAATTACTATCACACACGCATGTAATTCGACAAATGAGTTTATTGAATACAGACTGATCGTAAGTCGATCAAAGAATGACTTTTGTCCATAATTTACCCATTCACACTCTCGGAGTAAATTCAAAAGACGTCGATTCTGAGGATAGGACAACTCATTTGAATCGTTTACACACACGCTAACGATCTTCAAACGCTCTTTGTCGTCTTACCCTGCACCTAACATTCAATGCACTACGTTGAACTCATAGAACAACATTTTTCATGTCTCATAGCAGCCGTACGCGCTGCCTGGACATGAGGTTACAATAATTGCGTTTTTGGTTAAAAACACCGTTCTCGAACCGCAATGCGCACAGAGCAGTTACCCAGAGCATGTTTCATTTTTGCGACTTATTCACGAGCAACTCTTGTGATAAGGTTTTATGTTCTTCGACCAACTGCACCTTATTCGGTTTGCATGATGGCTCAATAACCTCTCAAGTACTCTTTCCGATGAATTCATCAGTGCGCACACATGATGTTCTATCGCTTGGGTAGGGTTTCGTCCGTAGATTTCAACTCGCATTTCCCCAATAGCACTTTCAATATTTCTGAGTGCTCTACTCATTAAGTTCGCGCGTATCTTAGTACGCTTTTACTATCATTCTTCCAATGACAAAATTCTCATTGGCTACATCAAAGGTAATACCGAATAACCGTGTTTGGGTGTGATTGGGGCTACCTCAAATATCACACGAGTATTTTTGTTAATGCCCAATTAATTCAACCTCTTGAAGTCAAACGGTACTACAAAGTTACGGACATTTTTCGCTGTTTGGGTGGGGGGTGGGTTACCCCAAATGTTCAAACAACTACTATTTAAAGCCGTTTTTACCTGTCGCTAATTTTCCCTTCTAAAGATACAACCGAAATAGTTGGCTTGGGTGAGTTTAGGGTTACCCCAAATGCGCTAAATTTCTAATTTTCGCACCCATTTATCTCTGTATCTATGATTTCAACGATAGAAATTGCATCTACATTCAAAAAGTAATTTCTAATGAATTCGAGGTCTCTTTTTAAGTATTGATCTGTTAAAATGTGGGGTAGGTTTTTGACCTTAGAGTAGAAAATATCGTTTTGTACCTTGTCAAAATCGACTCCCGTCATCAAATGAACCAATTTTGAGTAATGTGTCATATCAGCAGTTCGTCTTGGTTCAATTCCCATTGATTTTAGCGTGTAATAGATGGCGAGTAACTGTTGATTTCGGGTAAAACGATGTTGCTTCTTTCGGTCGGATTTAGCTGGAGAGGGCGATTCAATAACTTTGGAAGTATACTTTTTAGACAAATCAACCGCAGCCACGAATTGCGCAATATGATCGACCAGCTCCATATTATCCAATTCCAAAAAGTAGAGGTCTGGCTCGATTTCTTCATCTTCATCACTTCCAATCGGCAGAAACTCATAGAATTCGTCCTTAATCGGTTGAAGATCTTGTATAACAGGATTCATTACATCGCTTGGGTTCAACCGAGAGTAATGAATAACTAAACCGATAATTCGTTTGAAGTAATCCGAGTTATCCTTCCAACGCAAAATTGGATCGAAAAGTGATTTGCAATACGTTCGAGACGCATATTCTTTACCGTAAGCTGCGTCAACTAATTTTTGGTAGAATTCTTCTAATGCCTTTAAGTGAAGCCTTTTGCGCGCTTTAAATTCGTGTTCAAAATCTGTTACCATAGATATTAAACGTTTGAAAGTTACCATTTCGTGTAAAAACGAGATGATCTACATGAAGGGTTTGAGAAATTGACGGTTATTCCGATCCAAAACCCTGTATAAATGTATCAAAATTAAGCGCGAAAATTTATCCCAAAAAATGGAGAAACCCAGTGTTTATCACATGTTACCTCATGAATCACCCGTGCTACCTCATGTTACGCCATGGGTTGAGTATGTTTTTGGGCAGTTTTTTGATGAAAATTGTCTATTTCTTGAAAGTTTGAGGTAGAAGACGAACCTGTCTTATTGGTGCGTTCTTAATTGTTTTTATTCGTTCTAAACTATCAGGTTAAGACAACAGGTTGAATATTGCAGATAATCGACCTATTTGATCAATCGCAAGGAGTTGTGGCACTTAGTCAATCGAACTCCTACGTAAACCTATTGAGTTCCAAATCACAACAGTGTAAAGTATATTTAGTGAAATGTTAAGAATGCTTCGGATCATCCAGATTTCATAAGGTTTATCGCTCATTAGGCGGTAAGAAAAGAAAGAAACCAGAATCGTCCCCAAGAAATAGACAAGAAGTCCAATGCTCAATATTGAATATGCTCTCTTGTAACGTGTAATGTTTTGCTTCGAGTTCTTCAACTCGACAAGAAAAGCCGAGGACAGAAGGATAACAAATACTGATTCAATTGTTTTAGTGGTTGAATTAGGTTCAAAAAGCGAACTTACGAGTGATAAGTCGATAATCATGTACGCAGCGAATCCAAAGAAGGCAAATGCTAGTGTCAGTTTACTGTGTATTCTTTGTAGCAGTTGATAGAATATCGCAGTTAGAAATGCACATTCCAGAAATGTATGAATGTGGAATAATGGCATATTATTTACTTTCAATAAAAAGCACAAATAGCCTGCTGCTTCGGTCACAACTGAAGCGTAAAAGTACACCGTCAACATCTTGAGTGGTGTGGGTAGATGTCGATAGAAGATGGTTCCAAATACCGCAGGGAGCAGTATTGAAACCATCGAAATGAGTGATAAATCTAAAATCAAGAATTTAATGCGTTGGGAGAACTACATAAGTTTGGACAAGGCACCGAAGTATCGGCTACAAGATCAAGCATGTCATTTTCATCCGAATCGGCTCCTACAAGTACCAATTGATTATTTCCGTCTCCATCTTGACCGTAATAGATACGAATACCCATACAGCCTTCTTGATCCAGGAGTTGTCTCAGTATATCTTTTCCAAAAAATCGAGCTTTTATAGCGGAAGAATTTCTCGATCGGTATTCTTTTGTTAAAGTAGCGCCTTCTGCTAGCGTAATAGCTCCTCCTTCAGTTCCATCAAATGACATAGTGTAATTATTTTAATAGTTAGTACAACGAAATAAGCTATAATTAGTCAATCCGCAAAATGAACATTTCTTTGAAGGGCGTTATAGTGTATAGTCGAATTTATTACCGCCTCGGAAAATTGGGTTGTAGAATTCGGAAAACACCACTTTATTTGGCTTTTTTGAAATCTAATCTTCTAAGAACTAACTTTATACCAATGAACCACAAAATGAAAATTTAATTTGATTCTTCCCGAAGTAACAATACCGATGTATTCCATTTGCACGTTACAGGTGTTCTTTGTTCTCTTTCAATGGATCAATATGGTTTCGAGAAAGGCGGATAGAATACAGGTTAGATTTTTAGTTTTAACACTGACCTATTTAGGGTTCAACATTTCATGGATTTCGTTTTTATCCACGCTTTCTTTTACGACATGGAAGGAGATTCCTACAATCGGTTATCTAGGTATTTTAATGATAGGGTATACTTGCTTTTATATTTCAAAGGAAATAGGCTTGAAGAAACCAAAGCTTGTTGCAATTGAGTTATCATTTTTCCTTTCGATTATCTACGGTATTCAACAATTTTCCAAAATTCATTTACCTACTTACTTATTTGACTATTTGGTTGTCGTGCTCATTATCATAGTGCAAATCGTGACGCTGGGTCGTGCCGTTAGGCTAATACAGCCTATTATCAGAACAAAATTAACAGAGGGGAGAGTCAGTCCGATCAATATGGCAACTTTGATAATCGCCTGTATTTATTGCTTTTCGCCCGTCATTTTTGCTTTGGTGAGTGAAGCATACGTTGAATTTGTATTAATCAATGCTCCTTTCATCATTATTGGTGTTGCCTACACTTCACACCATGTAAATAAGTCAAAACAAGAATTATTGCAATTGTCTAACCAGAACTCATCTGACACGTTAAACGGAAGGTTTGAAATAACACAAGTAGCCGTTGAGAAATCAATATCGGAGTACTCAAAATTGAACAGTAAGGAACGTAATGAAAGAATTACCGAATTACTTTCAGAATTTGATTTAACCGATAGGGAACTAGAAATTGCCGTAATGATTTTGAATGGAACACCCACAAAGATCATTGCTGACCAGTTAAATCTTTCATATAATACTGTTAGATGGCATATTTCTAACCTATCGGATAAGGTTGGAGTTGATGGGATTAGACAATTTCGTAATAAGTTTCAGAAAATACACTATCCTGAAAAGAAAGGTTAATACCTGTTAATAAGGTGTTTATAGTGAAATGTTGGGGTGCACCCAACATTTTTTTTGTGCGAACCAACATCAAATGTTTTGCCTTCTTTTTTCGAATCCTCAACATTGCATAAACCTAAATGCGATTCACAATCATTTTCATTCTTCATGATTTAATTCGTAATCGCACTAAGGGTGTAATAGTAGTTAGGTTAGGTTTGAAAATGAGGGTGTTCAATTGAACAAAGTTGCATACCAACTGCCATAGTGTTGATTTGTGGCACCCTCATTCATTCTTAACCTATTGTGAACAGAGAAAATTATGTACAACAGAACAATCGGTGTATATCACTTGTTTCCTGTGAATAGGTCTGCTATGATTGTTGAACTAGAAGACAAGCAAATGAACTTTCGATGCGAGGAAATTGAGCATTACAAGAAAATGAAAGATGCCGTTTCAGACATCATTGTAATTTTTTCACCTGAGTTTCTTCCGAATAAGGTGTCAATTACTGGGTTCAAGCGGTTTTTGAAGAAGCTGGATAAAACGTTAATAATCGTGGCTTATGATATGTCATTGTGGTCGTCAATGAATAGAAGTAAAACATTTTACTTGAAACAAAGGGATGATATTAGAACTATTCACGATGTCAAAAAGATATTGATCATGGAGATGATGGGAAAAGGTAAGAATATTGTGTTGGAAAACCTCAGAACTTAAATAGTGGTTGTAGGTTAAGTTAAAGAAGGGGGGCAATTAACAAAGTGCCCTGTTTTGCCCCCTTTGTTCCAACAAGGATGCTGAAAGTAGAATCGGCCATAAGTAAGTCGGAAGTGGAGAGTTTGTTTTGGGAGTTCTCAAATTTCCACTTCCGACATTTTAAAATGAAAACAACAATTAGGGGGTAATTTCCGAAAGCTTTGAGTAGGAAAACTAGCAACTTTAAATATCATTTTATGAGAACGACTTTTCGTGAAATACTAAAAATTAAAGCTATAGAAGGGAGCGGACTTAAAACTTCTAAATTTATCAGCGGCTTGTTGATAAAACCTTCTAAGCAATTGTTTTCAAAAAATAGACATCGTAAATAGTTTACGACATCTAAAACTAGTTTTGTATCGAACGTTTTAATTATGGGAATAAAACCTAACTCTTTAACACTAAGTAATAACATTATGAATCGAATCATTATTCTTTTACTTGCCATGACAGCGAGTATATTTTCATTTTCTCAAGTTGTAGGAGGACGAGAAAACAGTGAAACGACTCCGCAGTTATCAGAACCAACTAAGCTTTCAGGAGGAGGTTTTGTGGGGGATGTCAATGTCATGACAGGGGAATTTCAGGCATCTGTTCCTTTGGGAACAGTTACCACGCCCGCTGGACTCGGATTTTCACTCACGCTAAATCATTCAAGTTCATTTTCCTTTAGTCAAAACCAGCCCATGACGGCAGGAATTCCCTACGGTGATGGATGGAGTACTAACATCCCTACTATTTCTATAGAAACGGATGTGTTTAGAAAGTTCACTTGTTCGGAAATTCAAGATGAAGGTGGAGTGTTACCTGCGGTATCGGATTTGCACTATGAGAATGCGTCTGACGGTTTTTCAGGTGTAGATGAGGGGGACTTATACTGGTTCTCTCCCATGGTCAATATTTCAGGTTTAGCCTATGGTCGCGCTATTTTCAAGTATGTTGACGATGATGATAATAAGTGTTTAGTTTTTGTTTTAAATAAGTTTGAATCATCGTTAGAACTGCGTTATTACGGCAACAAGTGGGTAGTACAAATTGCTGATGGAACAAAGTACGAGTTCTCGACACATTTAGCGAATTACCGTGCCCCGTCGAACCAACGTGTTTTGTTTTATAATCAATCGAATGTATCAGGTCCGAATATCAACAAAGATATTGCGCTCAATGATACGTATTCAACCTACGCCGAAACTGTACAAAATGTAGTTGAACCAAAACAAACGTTTAGTGTTTGGCATTGTGATTTGATCTATAATCAAAACACACCATTACAAGGTGTTCGATTCGTATATGAGAAGTTTGGAGAGTTCAATTACTTCGAAGAATTTAACCAACAACGATACCAGCAGGTAAGAACGAGTGTGTTTAATGCTTCAACGAATACGGATTATTCTGCGTATACCGATGTCTTTTTACAACAAGTTCAATCCTACGTTATGGAGACACCTTATGAGATCGTGGAATTGGACTATGAAACAGCGCAAAGTTTAGTTGACAATAGCATCATGCTCGATTTCGACCAAACAGGTGTAGAGCGAAAGGATTCATTATATAACTACAAGGTTATCAAAAATTGGGGTGTGACGGATAATTTTACTAATTGGAAACGCTCAAAACACTGGGCTACAGCCCCCAATTTTGATGGGAATGTTAACGCAAATAACCCATACATTTCCACGGATGGTTCAAACTCGTATATCGGAGAACTAGGAAACAATCCTAGCGAAATCTCTTTCAATCATGGTTTTTTGGAAAGCCCTCGAATTTTTGATGGGTCTAATGTTTATCCAGGAGATATCTATGAGATTCGAACAACCATTACTCGACCTGACGGGACTGATATTGACAATGGAAACGGAACTCTTGATATTGCTGTCAGAACTGGAACTCTTGATAACTCTCCCGCCATTCAGTCCAATTCATTTATTCCGAATAGTGGAAACCAAACCGTATCAGAATTTGATAAACAAAAGGGCATCGAAGTGTTTTCAACATTTAATTCTGCGGTTAAGTGGCAAATGGGTTACGGTCAGACTGTACTAAGTACCTCGAACTTCTTTATAATGCCTAATATTCCTAGTACCTATCATGGAATGAACATCCAAATTGGACCAGGAAATTCAGATATTGATTACAGTGCAGACCTATCATCTACCTTCGAGTTATACGACAATCAAGACTATAAATTAAACCTTCTACATGCATATCCGTTTTATGTGAATGGAAACCGAAATGTAAAAGCCGCCTCAACAATTGGGCATAACTTTGGAACGGGACACCCATGGGGAATGATGATTCCTGTGTATAATGAATTGGCGTTGGGTAATCCATCGTGGACAACCCCTCAACCTAACTTCGAAGAATTATATGAAACATGGTGGCTTACAGATTATTCTGCGAATTTTCTAAATAGTATGGGGAATTCGAACAATTACGAAAATACTCCCACTAAATTCAATGAAGATGTGGTGCTCGAAAATGTGCAGTTGATTCGTTACTCCAAAAATCCATATATGCTACAAGGAGTAAAAACGTACAAAGTGAATGGAGATTACGCCGTACTTCCTAATGGTGATAAAACTGGAATCGAATTGGTAGCTCAAAAACGGTTAGAATATAAATATGAAGATGAAACATTGATTCGTAATTATGATTATGCCGATGGTGCACCAATTCATAACGAGGCGTATAAGCGCCGCGTAATTTTACTCACAAAAATACGAGAGATTCCAGTGGATGTTCCTCTTATTCCCTATAGTGATCAGTACTATAATGTTGGAACTCCAGCCGACACATCAGAAATTTTAACAACGTTCTTTGGCTATACCAAAATTTTAGACAATGAAAATTTAAGCTATATCTATAATCAAACAAAGCCTTATCAGGGGTTGAATCAATATTTGCTTGACACCTATGTTGATCACTTAGGAGGAATTACCAAAGTAGAGTATTATCCTTTCGACGGAAATGGTGAAACACGTTGGTCATCCACTTATCGTTTCAAACCTTGTGATGCTAATATAGAGCCTAGACAGGCTATGAGTAAAGGCTCTGCGTACACGGCACACGTTGCAGTGAAATACTTGGCCAAAAATGACGAACAGGATATTGTTTTTGACAATATTAATCCTTTTGACCCGACCCTAGTTCATAAAGTATGGGAGTATCAATATGATTTGAATGCAAAAATTTATAACCCTAAACAAATGACGCTTCCCACGGGCTATTTTAAATCTGAACATTGGCGCAAGAAGGACATATCCTTTGGAAAGGTCCGTGTGATTAGTCCAAAATTGACTTCAGGAGAATACACCTACACAGACTACGAATACCTAGGGAATCCTGACCAGAATGATCATCCAACACTTGAAGAGTTTTTGTTTTATGGAAAGCTCAAAACGATGAAAACCTATGACCAGAATGATGTTTTGCATGAAGAAAAAATCATTAATTATGATTACACCTTGGCATTTGAAAACGCATATCTACGCCCGAACTTACTTCGAGAAAAATTAGGTTACGACGACCATTATGCGCGAGCGTATGAGTACGAAGATGTATATAAAGATGAAGTAATTACAATGGATATTTTTGACCCAGCGACTGGGAATACCTCAACAGCCATTGGACCTCAAACCTATCCTCATATTGACGTTCCCATTCTTCATGGAAACTTTAATGATCGTGAACAACCCAAATTCCTCGAATTTTGGTTCTATAATGATTTGGTGACGCAAAATGCTGATTACTTCTTCAACTCATACTTTATCAAAAAAACAAGTGAGATTAACAGGCTTTATGATAACTACCTAGGCAAAAACGGAACAACATCTACTCCCGTTACACCGCCCATTTCTTCTAATCCTGCAAATGCATTCGGAACGGGTATTATTAATCCTGTTGGAGATGATCCTGAAACGGACGATCCTTTATTGCTTTCGATCGATAATTCAAGCAGCACAAATGCTATGAATGATTTACTTGCGAACTCACCTTTATCTGATACCGTTTTGAAGCATGCCATTAGTTCTACCATGCGTCAAAATCAAATTGGGAAAGTCCTTGCGGCACAAATGGGGCTATCCAATGCTGTTTGGAATCACTTTATTGACAACAAAGGAAAGTTCAGTTCGTCGAGCTACGATTTAATGGTGAATGCACAACCGTACTTTTCAGATGACATTCAGTTGCACTTAATACAGTCGCTTACACCAGACGACGATTACACTTTTCCAAAAAATCTGTTGCTGAAAAACGATTTCCTGTCAAATGATGTGATCACCGAAATGACAAGTGCAGCAAGTGTCTTCCCAGAAGAGGTATTCAACGATGTTATTTCGGAGCAATCTTACCTGACCGAGCCGACAGTACTCGCCATTGTGAATTCTGTTCACATGAATAAGAACACATTGGTTTCTGCACTGTCTGATCAGGTATTAACAGATGAAGTTTGGGATGCTATATTACTCAATCCAGATTTTACTACCGAAGCATTAACCGAACTAGTTGAGAGCTCAGTTGCCTATCCTTCGCATAATACATTAATCGATATTTTGGACTATTCACCTGCTTTCACAGAGAGTGAAATTGATCGAATTTTTGCGATTATGAATCGTCCAATAAGCAGAGGTGTCGAGGAAAAATTATTGACGAATTATCCAGCTCTAGGTCCGATTATTTTGGAGAAACCCTTTACTGGAAATCCTCTAGATCAATACTGCAATAATGAAGTTATTGAGGGAAGAACCTACATCGAAAATCGAACGGACTATGAGTATTATGAAGCTGACTACACAGGAAAAGCGATTGGTGTAGCTTATGAAATGCTATTGGGTCATCGATCTTCAGCTGAAGACGCCAGCCCGTACCCTTTCACTCAGAACATTACCACAGAAACTGGAAACGCCATATCTCAAACAGTTAACAATCTTCGACTCAAACATGAGCCGTCATGGCAAGTATTCGCGGTTCAAACAAGTTCACCTCAACATCCTGAAGCCTATAACCGTGAAGAGTATTACTACTTGTATGATCTACAAAACCGCTACGATCGCTATTGGTACAATTATGACCTCGAAAGCGGCAATTACGGAGTTACAGACTACGACCCATTGAACGGAATCTATTCTCCAGATACAATCGGTTACAACATCCACTGGACTTCCGATTATACTGATTTGAGCTACCTCAAACTACCTCAATTTGATGGTATGGAACGTTCACGTACTTATGGAAATCGCGTATTAGCTTTCCAAAAAACACTCATCTCTAAAAACTCAAGGGATGAAGACCCTCTCATCCGATCAGAGTATTACGATTATGACAGACGTTGGACCTTTGATGATTTACCAGGTGAAATCCAAGTAGCAACCTACAACGGTGACCCTTGTCCAACTGGACAGTCAAATGGAGGACCTTGTACCGACTTATACGAGTGCACCGATTGCTATTCCTTCAAATATGTGACAGACGAACAAATGCAAACCCTTGTTCAGTTGGGCTATTGTGCCTACTCTTCTCCAACCTATGGTTGGTTCATTTGTCCCTACGGAACAGATGTGGCGAACTATGCTCCTGATGCTACTTTACAGTACTGCAATACAGGTGTTTCCTCAAGCGAAAGTCCTACTGCTAATCCACTTATTGTGGCGCAGCCAAAAGCCCTGCAACCAGCAGACGCCTTAGCAAAAACGCTGTTGTTGCGCTCAGTCACCGTTCAGATAGATACGCTGGATCATTCGATTGATCAACAATTCGATGGTGTAAAGATGGATGAGAAAAACAAATACATCGCCGAGTTCACCCTCGAAAACTTTGCTGAAACGGATGCAAACAATTTCAATGCTCCTTATGAAATGATTTATCCTTACGATCATTTAACGGTACGCACCATCCAAGAGCGAAATAGATATTTACAGCCTGCATTGGAAGAAAATCAGATAGGTTTGCAAACTAAATATTACTACAACACCTCTCAAGCACTATGGAATACGAATGACAACTGTACGAATCCAGATTATTCGTATCTATTCAATTATCAATCGACTCTCAACGAAGATATTGCCAAACCTATTCGAATCACAGTAGGTTACAATAAAATCGATTCCCTTTCTTCGACGTATGATTACAACACGATCAGTATTGTTAATAAAGTGACATCACCTTCAGGAAAGTTCATGGAATATGCCTTCGACAACTATTTCCGATTGATCAATACCAAAGAAAATGGTACGCGCTTACTGAGCGTTGTGGAATACAACAACTGGTTGCACGATAATCTTGACTTCGAAAACAGAACGAATGAAAACTATGTTGAAACCATCACCTTCAATGATGATCCTACCCTCGATCCATTGGGAATCAACATCGAAACACGCAAGGCATTTATTGATCCATTGGGTAGAAATCACAGTGTGGTATCGAGTTACAGTACGGATCAATTTACCCACCGCGAAATCCACTCAGGAACTGTGGAGTACGACAATTGGGGAAGGGTAATAAAAGTGTATAAAAATTTCAACAACGACCTCACCTCACAAACTGCGGGAGCGCCTGAAATTGTATTGAACAGCAACCCCAGCAACCCGTACGCAGAAACCCAATTTGAAAATGATCCTAAAGGACGTGCATTACGCACTTCCAACTACGGTGTGGATGTAAACGGTGTACACGCTGTAAAAACGTCATACGCTATTACCAATAACATTTACGCTTCTTGCGAATTGGACTTAAACCTAAACGAACTCGAACTTGTTTTTGGTCCTGGAAACACGGCCAACTATCGTTTCCTACGTACCGAGATCCTTGATCAAGACAATAAGAAGTCTGTCGAGTATGGCAATGCACTTGGGCAAAAAGTGGCGAGTTTGAAATACAATGACAACCACCAACGTATTGTGACGCTCTTCGTATATGACAGTTATGGAAACTTGACGGAGGTCATCAATCCAGAAAAACAGGAAACGCACTACGAATACAATATTTTAGGTCAATTAGTGAAAGAGACAACCGTAGATGCAGGTGTTAAACGTTATATGTACAACAAACAAGGGCTGGTATCTGTAACGCTGGACGAGCAAGGACAGTTTTACGATCCTAATGGAAACGGCGTACCCGGAAACCCAGCAGACGGCACCACTAATGCTTTCTATCGAGTGTATCATTACGACGATTTCGGTCGCGTAACGGAAGTTGGAAGAAGTACCGTTCCGTACAATTACTCGCTCGATCAGGAATATCCTTTCCTTCTGTATGAAACAACGCAGATTGGCGATATCCAAAATGGCATTCCTGAAAATGGAGATATGACCGTTAATGGTCGCTACCTCAACTATGCCTACACGAATGCTTCTTCACAAGACTGGCTCGCATCGTTTGATGCATGGTATTTGACAACAGGTGGCGGTGGAGCACCGACTCCTCAAGTGGTAACGATTAGTGGCTTTGAAAACCTTTACATCAATACACTGGAAAAACAAACCCTCTACGGTGGCGATGTTACCTCCAATGAAATTGGTAAAGTGGTGAAAACGTACAGCTACAACAACGATGGATTGAAAATCCTCAAAACGGAATTCACTTATGATGATGTTGATAACGTAGCAACACAAGTAACCGTGTTTAATCCAAATATCAATGTGGATTTGAACGATGTGAGCAATCTTACTTCGGTGATTACTTATCCGGCGTACAACTACCGAAATTCTCTCAAAGAACAAACGGTAGATGTCGACAATGACGGAACCATCGATTACCATTGTTTCATGGAATACGATGCCTTGAACCGCTTGAAAGCCATTTACGGTGCAGCAGGTTATGCTTCAGACATCAATGTAGCAACGCTCTTGATTTCTTACGAATACGACGACGCCAACGGGCTTATAGACAAGAAAAAACATTACATCGACGATGATAACGGCTTGTCGGTGCTTGCCAATGAAATTGATTACAACTACGACGTGCGCGATCGATTGACCGAAATCAAAGCAGGCTTGTCGGGTTACGATCCGATGATGCACTACCAGTTGTTCTACGACGATGATGCACCACAGTACCAAACGGGAACAGGTACCTTTGAATTCGTCAACAGCGGGAACAATTGGAACGGGAACATCAACGGAACCATCATGCGCTATGGTTTACAAGAAACAAACATTGCCAATCCAGTTGATTATTTCGATGAGCCGCTGCTCTATGGATATACATACGACAAGATCAACCGTTTAATCAGCGCCGATGCTACCGTAGGTGATTATCTACTCGCTGGAGCTACCGATGCCGAGCGACGTTCCATTGGTGATGTCAGCATTCGCTACGATCGCATTGGAAACATCTTGAGCCTGCACCGAAAATTAGCGGGACAAGACATCCAATCCGCCAATCCTGTGTTGCCTCTTTCGGAAATTCAGCATTGGGCATACAGCTACGGAAATGGAACGAACCGCTTGGTAGGCGTAAACGGTGTAAGCGGAACGGTATCGCGTGCCTACACGTACGATGCGAATGGAAATGTATTAACGGATAACTCGAAAATCATCACTTCTACGGAATACGGTCGTGCCGCTTATCCATTTGAAATCCTACAAGATGAAACAACGATCAACTATTTATATTCAGCAAATGACTTGCGCGTGTATAAAAAATCATTACTTTCAGTAGAAGTTGGAAATGAATGGTCGGAAGATTACTATTTACTGGACGCGCAGGGAAAAACAGTGGCTATTTTGCATAAATCACAGAATGACATAACTGGAAGTTGGGAGTATTACGCGAGTGGTGCTGAACGTGAATGTCGTTTAGTGCCCACTTCCACTCAAGCACCTGCTGCCAATATTGGGAATACCAATGTAAAATTCAAGAAAGATCAGGTGAGCTTCTACCTCTATGATCATCTCGGAAATACACGAGTAAACTACACACCAACTGGCTTTATTTCGCATCCTGGCGATCCGAGCGTTGCAGTGAATCGAATTAACTCTGTCGTGGATTATTTCCCATATGGTAAGTTGTTGAGACATTACAATGTTACCGATGAACGGTACTTGACGACGCAGCATGAGAGGGATCAGGAAACAGGTTTGGATTATCGCGGGGCAAGATATTATGATGGGGATATTGGGAGGTTTTTGAGTTTGGACCCTTATGCAAGCGATTATCCAACGTTGAGTGATTATTGCTATGTGGCGGCAAATCCTGAGGCTTTTGTTGATCCAGATGGAAAAGCAGTGAATCCACCTCCATACAATCCATTTGGAACAACAAATGGAATGTCATATATGGGACATTGTTTTAAGAGTTACTTCACAGGTATTTTTTCACTTATAAAAATCGAAGGAAACATAAAAAGAGAAGCCTCTGTAGAGCTTGAAACCACGGGGATTGGAGTCCAAAATGTCGTTGAAGCGAATTCAACAACGACATATAAGGAATGGAAGAAAGATGGATTTAGTTTATCGTTGGGAGATTACTTTGCAACCGAAGGTGCAGCACCAATTCTTGAGACTAGTCATGATGAAGGAAAAGCTATCGAAGTCGAACAAAAGGCAGAATTTGATTTAGGACCGTACTCTATGACGGGGAAGACATCTGCTGATTTAATTTCGGGTGAGAACTCTTATGAAATGAGTGCAAGTTTGGACTTTAAAGCCATGAATGTTAGTACAACATATACACATACGAGTAATCAAGAGACAATAACTGATGAAGTAGAAGTAAAAGCTCGAGTCGGTACAGAATCTAATAATCTTAATGCTTCTTTAAGTTATGAGAGTAGTAAAAACAGAAAAACAAATGCAACTACAAATACATTAAAAGGGAATGTCGGTTTTACAACTTCCTTGGATTTTGAAAAGGGTTCGTCAAAAACGGCTTATAAAGTTTCAGGAAATTTAAGTTTATCTTTGTCACCATGATGCAAATAAAGAACTTTACTCCAGTTACGTTTCGCATAATCCCAATTTGTGTTATTTTGATTTATACGATTTATGGAATAATTACGGCAATTTCACATGATTATGAGATTACGACGCCTTTCATAATTGGGATTTGCTCGACGATTGTATTATTAGTTTTATATTTTCTGTGGTTAGACGCTCATATTCTAATCCTCTTTTTTGTACTTCTATTAGCTGTTTTCAATAAAATATCGTTCACAGCTATGCACACAGAAGGGAGGATAGGAATGCCCAACCTTACCGATTCTAGTTTTACTTTTCAACCCTTTGCATTGTTAATGATGATGATATTCGTGATAGTGTTTTTTAAAAAAATCATA